>PXDL01000108.1 GCA_003566395.1 Balneolia bacterium
GAGGGGCCTGGATATCTCCGGTTCCGAGGTCATCACCATCCGCGCTAACGACAGCCGCGGTCGTGACAATGTGCGTATAGAGCTGGATGAACAGTTTGCCCATCTTCCAAATGTAGGTTTACCTGTTGTGCAGCGCGTGGTGGAGCAGGAAGAAGAGGTCCCCGCGGCAGAGCACACCGGTCCGGGACGTGGCGAACGTGCCCGCCGGGCCCGAACCGATACAGAACGGTTTGTGCTGGCCGAAATGGAAGTGGAACTTGATGAAGTCGTAATTACCGCCGAGCGTGAAGACAGAGAGGAGATGGTCAGAAGGATGGCGGCCGGAGATGTAGGAGGAGCAAGCATCCGGCTTGAAGACCGTCCGGAGCTTCAAACCATGGGAATCCGTGAAGTAATCACCCGGCTGCCTGGCGTGCAGGTCAGGGGAGAATCGATTAATATTCGAACCGGATTTACAACTATGACAGCAGGTTCCGAACCTCTTTTGCTGATCGACGGAATGGCGTTTGATCTGGAGATACTGGATACAATTTCCAGTTCGGATGTGGAATCGGTTATGGTGCTTCGCCGTCCCGATGAGCTTGCACGCTTCGGCGCCACGGGTGCGAACGGTGTCATATCAATCAGAACACACCGCGGAGGCGGGCCTGAGCGGCAAACACGCGGATTGTTGAACGCGTTTGTGGAAGGCTATGATGATCCCCCGCCTTTCTTCACTCCACGGTACGGCGGGGCTGAACGAGACCGGGAAGAGCCGGACAACCGCATCACCCTGCACTGGGTTCCGAAACTTGAGATCGGTACCGGTGGCGCCGACGTCCTTTTCTGGACAGGTGATGTGCCCGGCAGGTACCGGGTGGTAATCGAAGGCCTGACGGTTGAGGGTATTCCGTTTCGGGAGGTCGGGTACATCGAAGTGGAAGCATAGGCGGTATGCACTTTTGTCACGCTCCGGGGCGGGCGCGTGACAGAATGATGATTCGCCGGCCCGTCGGGTCTGTCAAAATGATGCGGGCTTAGCTTTGATGGGTTTGGCACGGTTTTTTCTATTGGGTTTCACAACGAATAAAAACACGTGTGTTTTTTCACACGCAATTGCTTTAACCCAAAACAGAAATCTCACAGGAGTTATCTAATATGGCATCAATTAAACCCTTATCTGACCGCGTGCTTGTTAAGCCCGATGTAGCTGAGGAAACCACTTCAAGTGGTATTATTATTCCCGACACAGCAAAAGAAAAACCACAGCGCGGTACAGTTGTAGCTGTTGGTGAAGGTCGTTATGAGAACGGCACCAAAATTGATATGTCGCTAAAAAAAGGCGATAAAGTATTATACGGCAAATATGCCGGTACAGAGTTAACGATCGACGGCGATGAGCTGATGATCATGCGTGAAAGCGAAATTCTCGGTATCGTAAGCTAAACAGCTTTTCATCAGGATGCGGACGTGCCAAACGTCTGCCAATCCGGACTGAACAAATTTACATTATTAGTAACCTCAAAAAATAACAGTCGAATATGTCAAAATTAGTGCATTATAACGTAGATGCCCGCGAATCCCTCAAAAGAGGTGTGGACAAATTGGCCAACGCCGTTAAGGTGACCCTCGGCCCACGTGGACGCAATGTTGTGATCGAAAAATCCTTTGGTGCTCCGAGCATAACAAAAGACGGTGTAACCGTAGCCAAAGAAATTGAACTGGAAGACAAAGTTGAGAACATGGGCGCCCAAATGGTGCGCGAAGTAGCTTCAAAAACGAATGATAATGCCGGTGACGGTACTACCACAGCTACAGTTCTCGCCCAGTCCATCATCCAGAACGGATTGAAAAACGTAACCGCCGGTGCCAACCCAATGGACCTCAAGCGCGGTATAGATCAGGCTGTGAAGTCTGTGGTTAGCGAGCTTCAAAAAATGAGCAAGCCGGTAGGCGACAGCATCGCAAGTATTCAGCAGGTTGGTGCCATCTCTGCAAACGGCGATGAAGAAATCGGTCAGAACATCGCAAACGCGATGGAAAAAGTAGGCAAAGACGGCGTAATTACCGTTGAAGAAGCCAAAGGTACAGAGACCTATCTCGAAACGGTAGAAGGTATGCAGTTCGACCGTGGTTACCTTTCTCCGTACTTCGTGACCGACAGCGAAAAAATGGTTACCGAGCTTGAAGATTCCTACATTCTGATTTTCGACAAGAAAATCTCAAGCATGAAAGATCTGCTTCCGGTTCTTGAAAAAGTTATTCAAACCGGTAAGCCGTTGCTTATCATTGCTGAAGACATTGAAGGCGAAGCTCTTGCCACTCTCGTTGTGAACAAACTTCGCGGAACACTCAAAATTGCTGCCGTTAAAGCTCCGGGCTTCGGCGATCGCCGTAAAGCGATGCTCGAAGATATCGCCATTCTTACAGGTGGAACCGTGATTAGCGAAGAACGGGGATACAAGCTCGAAAACGCTACCCTCGACTACCTCGGTCAGGCTGCCCGCATATCCATCGATAAAGACAACACAACTGTTGTAGATGGTAAAGGCAAGCAAGACGACATCAAAGCCCGCGTAAATCAGATTAAAGCTCAGATTGAAAACACCACATCTGATTACGATCGTGAAAAACTTCAGGAGCGCCTGGCCAAGCTGAGCGGCGGAGTTGCCGTACTTTATATCGGTGCTGCCTCCGAAGTTGAGATGAAAGAGAAAAAAGCCCGTGTGGAAGATGCCCTTCACGCTACCCGCGCTGCGGTGGAAGAAGGAATTGTACCGGGTGGTGGTGTTGCGTTTGTACGCTGCATACCTGCTCTTGAAAAGCTCACACACGAAAATCAGGATACCAAACTTGGTGTGGAAATCGTGCGCCGCGCTATTGAGTCACCGCTTCGTACCATCGCCTCAAACGCAGGACATGAAGGCTCAATTGTGGTTCAGCGTGTGAAAGAAGGAAAAGGTAACTTCGGCTTTAACGCCCGTACCGAAGTGTACGAAGACCTGGTGGAAGCCGGTGTTATCGATCCGACCAAAGTGGCTCGTACGGCCCTTGAGAATGCTGCTTCCGTAGCAAGTCTTCTGCTTACTACCGAGGCGGTTATTTCCGAGAAGCCCTCTGACAAAGATGACGGACCTTCTGCCCCCGACATGAGCGGTATGGGCGGAATGGGAGGCATGGGCGGAGGAATGGGCTTCTAAATCCACCCCATTCTGACTCCACAAAGGTTTAGCCTTTGCACTGAAAAGCCGGTTGTCGTTTTTGACGGCCGGCTTTTTTTATGATACTTGTTTCAAAACGTTCACTTCTTCACAAGCCTTTACAAAAGTATATATATGGTGAGGGATTTAACGAATGTTGCCGTCTTTTAAAGTGAATAACTTTGGGTAAGGCCCGCATGTTTTGTATCATACTGTAATTCAAATATTTAAGGCTGTACAAAAGAAATATATTTTTAAACCTTGAACATATTGCTAACTCATTGAATGTGTTTAACAGCCATCAAGCCGCTAATGTATTGAAAGCGGCCTCAAGTGCTAAAAATCATAAAAACAAGGATACACCATGAGCAGCACCGTTGCATTACTTGGCTGGAGTTTGCCGGCCATTGAGAGCGTCCAAAAACTGAATAAACCGTATGTGGTTGTCAGTTTCCCCGATTTTGAACCTTATGCCAGGGAAAATAATATTCCTTTCGTTTCCTGGAAGTTCGATGACTGGAATGAAAAGCATAACGCCCTTCAATTGAAGGAAATGCTGGATGAGCACGGAGTGGATTACACGGTTGCGTTATATGAAGAAACCGTTGAATGGGCCGGAGCCGTGAACTCCCTGTACAGAAATGATCCAAGAGTTCTGAACCGTGCCTATTTATTCCGGAATAAATCGCTCATGAAGCGGAAAGCTATGCTTGCCGGGATTCGCGTAGGGTATTTCGAAGAGGTGTACAAAAAAGCGGATGTGGTCAAATTTATGGACCGCCTGAACGAGGCTAATCTTCAGCTTGAGGGCGAAGAAGATGCCTGGGTTCACCTCAAACCTTTCAGCGCGGCCGGAACCGTGGGCCACAAGCTGCTGCGGAGCAAGGCCGATATTGACAAGCGCGTTATTGATGAAGATTTCCCCTGTATGGTGGAAAGCCATCTGCCCGGTAAGGAGTTTTCCTGCGAGGCGTTTATTCACAGCGGGAAAATCAAATTTCTGAATATTACCGAATATGTGAAGCTCGGATTTTCCAACTTCATACCGTGCGGACCTGAGCTTCAGGCAAAGCGCCCGTTGATTCAGGAAGCCATGCAAAAATTAGTGGATTCCTTTGGTATTGAATACGGGGTCATCCATCCTGAGTGGTTTCTGACTGAAGACAACACTATCAGTTTTGGTGAGGTAGCCAGCCGGATTCCCGGGGGCCATATTTTTGAGCTGATAGAGGGAGCCTATGGGTTCGACGCCATTCAGGCACTCATCCTTTGCAGCGACCCGACCATGTCTGAAGAGGAGATCGAGGCATTCTTCCCGAAATCAGAGGATGACTTCCAGACGTATGCAGGAAGCGTGATGGTTTATCCCAAGCCGGGCTATGTAAAACGTCTTCAGGTTCCGGAAGAACTCAAGGAAGATCCGTTTTTCGATCACCATACCTTGTATGAACCGAGCGAGCATAAAGTATCCGAAACCCGGGAAGGATTCGGGAACCACTACGGTACGGTATTTTTCAAGGGTGATGATCCCGCCCGTATGAAAGAATTACTCACTCATTATCAGGATGCCAACTTCTACGGAAGTGACTGACATCACAAAACCGAAGTATAATCGCTCGGCAATTTTCAAGAGCTTCGATAAAAGGAGGAAAATTTCCTCCTTTTATCTTTTATATTTATCATTTTTAGACGCGCCATGTCGCTTTACCATTTAATCTGAGAACCATTGCAAGAAATACCTGAACAACTCAAAGAATCCTTTACTACGTCCCTTCAAGAAGTTGAAAACGCCATACCAATCATGCGCAAAGAACGCATGAAAAAAGTTATGAGCGTTTCCGACCAAATTTCAGATTATGAGCAGGGTTGCTCGTTTCTGTACGAACACATCGTTTCACTTAACAAGCTCGGCGTTTTCGAGGACACCATGTGGGCCGAACCAAACAAACTGGTGCCGGCACTTGTGGGAGGGACGCTCAAAGCTGGCGGACCGACAACTCTTGTTGAGGTGCTTAGTGAACTGCGCATGCTTGCTATTTCAGAAGGAAGAATCAAGGATTCAAACCTGACAAAGAAGCAGGCCTCGCGCTATATGCGTTCCGTGCTTGTTGCTAATCTGGATTTGATTTTTCCGGATGCTTCCGAAGAACTGCGCGAAATGGATGACAACACATCCAAAAAAATCACCAGGCTTTTTTCATTTTTGATGAACTTTATCACTCTTGAAGACATCAGGAACGACCTGGCCGAAGAAGTGGATCAAATTTGTAAGCAGCGCCCGATTATAACCGACCGGGCTATGCATATTCTGAGCACCATACGGGATGAAGTTCCGCTCGATGAGGAGAAGAAATCAGACCGGCTCCTGCTGCGCTATGTGAAAGCGGCCTTTGCGCCAACCACAACCTGCAGCGAGCTTGA
>PXDL01000195.1 GCA_003566395.1 Balneolia bacterium
AGAATATATGCTTATTACCGGAGCCAGCCGTGGAATCGGCCGGGAAACAGCTCTGGCTCTGCTCCGTCAGGATATACCCGTTATTACACTCGCGCGAACCGAAAGCCGCCTGCAGGAACTGAAAAAGGAATTTCCCGACCTGGTCAAAGTGATTTCAGCAGACCTTACCAGTCCTGAAACTTTCACCGAGCTTCAATCATTTCTCGAGAAACAGAACATCAGGCTTCGCGGACTCATACATAATGCAGGTGCGCTTATCAATAAGCCGTTTACCGAAACTACCGATGAAGACTGGCAATTTATGATTCAAGCCAATATGATGTCGGCCGTGAATGTCATCCGATGTTGCAAATCATTTATGGGTGCGGGCTCACATATCGTCAATATCGGAAGTATGGGAGGGTATCAGGGGAGTGCCAAGTTTCCCGGATTGGCGGCTTATTCAGTATCCAAAGGCACGTTGTCTATTCTTACCGAATGCCTGGCCGCAGAGTTTGTATCAGATAAAATATATGTGAACTGTCTTTGCCTGGGAGCCGTACAAACCGAAATGCTTGAGGCCGCCTTCCCGGGGCTGCAGGCTCCTGTTCAAGCTGAAGAGATGGGAGACTTTATTGCTTCCTTCGCGACAAATGCACAAAAGTATTTTAATGGAAAAGTATTACCAGTATCTTTAGCCGACCCTGACTGACCCTAATATATACCTGTTTTGCTTATGAGATACCTCAGTGTTCTGATCGTTTGCCTGGCATTGATTTTCACAACCGTAAAGCCCGAAGAGAGCCGCGCCCAGGCGCTGAATCTGTTTGCGGGAAATACACTATTCGGTGCGGCAACCGGCGCCGCAATTGGTGGAGCTTCAATGGCTTTAGCTAACGATGCCGATCTCCGCCCGCTTCAGATGGGCGTCGGATTCGGCACCATCGGTGGTGTTGCCCTCGGTGCCTATGATGTAGCAACCTTGTCTTCCGGAATGCGCGTGAACGGACTAATTCACTCCGCCCCCATGTCGGGCACCATCATTTTTCTGGATACTATTTACGGAGCTGCTACCGGCGGTATGCTCGGCATGGCAGTTTCACTAATCGGTGACACGAATATCGTAAAAGGATTGCAGTACGGGGCAGGTGTTGGAGCCTATGCAGGTCTGGCATTCGGGCTCGTGGATGCTTTTTATTTCGGCTCGGTAGGCGGTGAATATTACGATTATTCTTTTGCCCCTACATCCTCATCAGGTGGTGGAATTCTAACCCTTTACGAAAGCACTTCCAGTTCTTTTACCGGAATAAGCCCCACCGTATATAAGCAGTCGGTACTCACACCGGGTGGCTCGGTAGCTGTAACGCATCAAAGCTTCGGTCTTGAGGTCTTGCGTTTCAGCGGTTCATTCTAAAGCTGATATATCCAAACCGGAAGCGCCGGCTCTCCGTCAATTCCTATTCAAGGAATGAATCATCCTTGCCGTAATCAAGACTGCTGCTTTTAACGGCTTTGCGTTCATACAGTGTTTTGAAGGTTTTTTTCACCGTTTCCATATGTCCGGCAAGTGATGCGTTTAGCCCGTCAGTCAGGTAATTCCATGCTTCCGGCGGGTTTCCGAAACGTACACCTTTGGGATCCACAATAAACCCTTTCCGCCCTGATATGACTTCCCGGTATTGATTGAGGTCTTCATTTTTAACGATGCCTTCAAACAGCTGAAACTTTTGTATCTGTTCGGGTATCACAGGCACAGGCGTAATCCAGATCAGGGGATTTTGGGTTACATCGCCGGTCACTTTTTCAATAGCATTCAGGTTTTCCCAATACTCGGTGAGGGATACGTGATTTCGCTCAGGAAGCACACCTAACCTGAAGGCGTCAAACGTTCCGGCCGATAGGAACACCCAGTCAGCTTCGGCGTCAACAACCGATCTGTTCAACCTGCGAAGAATATCGAATGTGGTATCCTGAAAAACCGCCTCATTACTGAATCGTAGTTCAAGATCAGGACGTGCGATATCAAGTACATGTCGCAGAATTTCGAACCATCCCTGCAAATCGTCGGTATAGTTATCCCCCAAGGCTACCAGCAGATCACCTTTTTTAAACGGGAGGCGAGCCGTCCATTTGCTGAACTCTTCATCTTTCAATAACTCCTGAGCAGCTTGTTCGGCTTGTTCATCAAAAGAAGTGCGGGCATCTATGAGATCTTTCTTTGATATACCTATGAAACCGGCCACATACTCCGGGTCTCTCGCACCCGGTAAAAGTGGGAACCGTTTTTCGAGATTCAGAAAAGCAACCAAATACTCTTTGATGACTTCTTTTTCCTGTTCTGCTTTATTCTTACTGCTCATAATTAACTCATTATTTTTTTAATCAATGCCGGAACGCCTGTTGAAGCGTGTTCCTGCATAATATTTATTTTTCTTTCACTTGCTATATACTCCGGCACCGAGGGGTCAACCAAATAGACTTCTGAATGCGGAGGGGCATCATGTATAAGTGACGCTGCAGGGTACACAACCAAAGATGTACCGATAATAATACAGATATCGGCAGTTTGCATTACTTCACGTGCACGCTCAAACTCCGGCACAGGTTCACCGAACCACACCACATTAGGCCTTAACTGTGAACCCTTTTTACAGGTATCACCCAGCTTGATCGGCTTTTCCCCAATCTCATAAACTTCGGAATCGTCAACCGAACTTTTAACTTCTGAAAGCTTACCATGAAGGTGTATCACATTCGCAGAACCTGCTTTTTCATGCAGGTCATCCACATTCTGGGTAATCACGACAACATCGAATTGTTCTTCGAGCTTAACAAGGGCCAGATGACCTGTATTTGGTTTAGCCAGTGCAGCCTGTTTCCTGCGCATATTGTAGAAGTCGAGCATTTTTTCTTTGTCAGCCTGCCAGCCTTCAATAGAAGCAACCTCCATCATATCAAAACCTTCCCAGAGTCCTCCCGAATCTCTGAACGTTTTTAGTCCGCTTTCAGCACTGATTCCTGCTCCTGTAAGTATTACAATTCTTTTTTTGGGGGACATGAAATTCTTATTCAGATAGATTTATTAAAATATAAATATTACATTAGAAACAGACTTTCTTCTCATCGAATCAGTTGTTTCGGAAGTTGAATACGATTGATCTCTTTCTTCACTTCCATATTTCTAAACGGCTTTTTCACATAGAAGACATCAAAACATATCTTCTAACTTTTTCTGAATTCAGTCACAAATATTAAAAAGATACTATGAAGCCTGTTATATCCACATTATATAAAGAAGAGAAATTTTTTACTCATATAAAAACCGAAACGCATCACTTTTCAGCTGATGAACCTGAATCAGCCGGAGGCGAAGACGAGTCTCCCGACCCGGTTACTTTGGCGCTTGGTTCACTTGGGGCGTGTACTGCAATGACCCTCAAAATCTATTACGATTTCAAGGAAACGCCATGGGAAAAAATTGAAGTGATGATTACTTCAAAAGTTGAGAATATTGATAAAGAAACGGCTTCCGAAGCTACGAAAGCCGCAGCCCATAATGGAAAAGTTCGTCATATAAACAAGAAAATACTGATTACATCAGACATGGATGACAAAAAGCTTGAACGTGCAACTGTAATAGCCGAAAAATGTCCTGTAAACCTGATGATGAAAAACAGCACTATCATGCACACAATTGTAGAACGCGTGTAGACAAGACACGCCTGACAAGCAAAAAAGCCTGAATAGAACAATTCAGGCTTTTCGATGATGCTCTTTGTTTGCTATTCAATTACGAATACCCTATCAACTGTATGCAAGTGTTACAAATTTAAGATTTACAGCTTTACAGGTAACGCTCCCATGAACTTTCATCCTTATAGTCGGTTATTACAGCAAGTTCTTTTATACCCGCGTAGGATGTAATCAGAGTATCCACTTCCTGACCAAGATGTTCAAGTGCATTCTGTATCAGATCACTGCGAAATCCGTTTTCACCCAGATTAATTACAAACCCCATAGAGAAAACCCGGCTAAGAGCTTTGCCAAGTTCAACTAACTTTCTTTGACTCAGGTTGTAATCTATAGAAAAGTCCAGCTTCTCTTTTAGCATTCCGGCAGCGTCAGAACTTAATTCATGTTCTTTCAGGAAGGCAAAAAGATTTGTTGTTTTGGCCTTTCGCATTTTTTTAACAACCGACTCTGTAATCTGTTGATATAAAATATCGTTGGAGCCTTCAAAAATCTGAAAAGGCCTGCTGTCAATTGTGCCTTTGCCGGCAACATGCTCCTGCTTGTAACCTTTGGCACCTACGAGCTGAAGTAACGACTGTGCAGTTTCCTGCATATAATCTGTAATGAGAGTTTTAATCGTATTTGCCTGCAAATCCCATCGCGCCAGGTCCTGCTCCATACTCGCATTTCTGGATGTATAGGCACACATTGCAGAGCAGGTTGTAAATGCAGACTGAATCTTAGACAGCCGTTCCTGAACTTGATCGTAATTGATCAGGCTTTTACCGCCCACAAAGCGCTCGGTACAATGTTTGATGGCTTCATCCAGATTACGTTTGATGAAACCCATCGCCATCCCTGGAAACTGCATCCTGCTGCGGTGCAAAATATCGAGCATCATTTTAACGCCGGTGGTTTTTGGCTCTAATCTGGAGTCCGAATCCACCTGTGTGTTAATATGATTTCTACCGTATGGAAGCATGTAAAGTCCGAGGTTATTAAACACCTCCTGAACTTCTATACCACCGTCATTTTTATTATGGACAAAGAAATCAATATCACGGGCAAGGTTTCCTTTATCATCCTGCTTCCGGGCTGTAAGTAACCAGTAGTCGGCCCATCCGGTGAGGCCTGCCCAATGCTTAACACCTTTAATAGCATACTTGCCATCATTTTCAGTGTAGTGAGTCTGCATATGGAGGGCATCTGAACCATATTCCGGCTCAGTGATCATCAGCCCACCCATATTTCTTTTATTTATAAAATCGTGATAGACAGCTTGTTTTTTAGACTCCTGACCATAAATAGATAACGGCTGCAAAAAAAGAGCCCCGTTGATACCTACCATAAGGCTTAAAGGGAGGGAATAATACGATGATACTTCAAGTACTTTAAGGCACTCATGGGTTTGAATACCCCTTCCTTCATATTCTTCAGGTATAAATACCGATAACGGCTTACAGGCAAGTATATCCCTCATAACCAGACCAGGAACACCACGATTAACACTTGTATCAACGATATTACGGTTTTTGGAAAACAACTCTTGCAGAGTTTTACTGTAATGATCCAAAAAGTCTGAAAAGGGAAGCTTCTGCATGCTTGGGGTAGGTATATCCTGATATTTCACAATACGCTGATTAAGTTCTTATTAAACAAACAATATATACAACGATTAGACTTAATTCATTCCAATACAAAATTTTTACAACATTCAGTTCTGAATCATTGTCCTTTCGGCTATTTCTCTGAATTCAATGATTCACAAAAAAGCCCTGGACACGTTCTTGGGTGTCAGGGCTTGGTTGTGTAAAAAAAAGGATGAGGCGGCGACCTACTCTTCCGCTTGGGGCAGTACCATCGGCGCTGGGGAGCTTA
>PXDL01000542.1 GCA_003566395.1 Balneolia bacterium
AATGGCAACATCGCTGCCGCCCGGTATAGGAATCACAATTTCCTGTCCCGGATGTATGAGCGAACTCAGGTTGTCATTTGCTCCATAGAGGGCGCGTACGGTTATACCGTAGCGGCTGGCAATGGTACCCAGAGACTCTCCCCGATTAACGGTATGTACCACGAGCGTTCTTCGCTGGCTTTCCGGCATGTTCTCATAGGCGGCCAGGAAATCTTCTTTGGATTCTTTGGGAATCTTTAGCGGATACGGATTATTTCCCGGAGGCGTTGCAAAGCGAAGCAGTTCCGGGTTAAGGTTGCGGAGCTCCTGTGTTGTTAAACCGGCAAATTCGGCCAAAATGCTAAGTTCCACCGAGCCCTTAATTTCTACGATGTCGTACTCGTAAACCATTGTGGTTTCCGGTGTATCAAAACCGAAATCCTGGTGATTCATAGCTACAAGTGCAGCGGCTATATAGCCCGGGACGTACCCACGGGTTTCACGAGGAAGGTGCGGATAAATATTCCAGTAGTCGCGGGTTCCTCCCGAGAGATTTATGGCTCTGCGAAGCCCTCTCGGGCTAATGTTATACCCGGCGATTGCAAGATGCCAGTCTCCCCAAATCTGATACAAATCGCGAAGGTGGCGGGCAGCGGCACGTGTAGACTTCTCCGGGTCGCGGCGTTCATCAATCCACCAGTTTACTTCCAGTCCATAGGCCGAACCCGTGGCCTGCATAAACTGCCACATCCCCGTGGCACGTGCCGGTGAGCGGGCTACCGGAACAAGGCCGCTTTCAATCATAGCCAGATAGATAAGCTCCTGCGGAACTTCTTCTTCCTGAAAAATGCGCTTCATCATCGGGAAGTAGTAGGTTGAGCGTTCCAGCCACCGTTCCATAATCTCGGGTCGGCGCACCGTCAGAAAGTGAATCTGATTATTCACCTGCCGGTTCATAATAAGCGGCACGTCGAAGCTTTGTTCATCAAAACCCTCCGGCATTACAAAGTAGCTGCCGTCGAACCACTCATCCTGAGAAAACAAATCCTCACGAACCTCGAAGATTTCACCTTCGGCGCTAAGCACCGGACCACTGAGGCCGTAAAACTCATGGTACTCGGCCATAACCGAACGGTAAGTTTCATTAAAACGCCGGCTGTTCTGCACCTCGGGATGATCGTTTATGAGATGTTGAATAGCTTCAATGGCATCATTGATAAAATCTTCCGCTGTGAGCAAATCATCGTCTATCTGCGACTCTATAGCGAGTAGATTCATCCGGTTTATATCGGCGATGCGCTGTAACACTTCCCTGTTGAGCGGATCAAGGTGGAGGGTAGCCGGAGCTGAACCAATACGGCTGCCCTGCACTTCAATCGGGTTCAAAAAGGGAAGCTCAATTTCGGGAAGCGGGATTTCTGCAGCTTCCTGTGTTTGCTGTGCCATAACAGGCTGCAGCATAATTCCGCTGAAAGCAGCGGTTAGCATTAACTTCCTTATCATAAAAGTATCTGAAAGAACTTGTTGTTTTTGTAGTGATTTATTCAATTTCCCGCCAGCTTTCACACACGTGCTGTTTATAGTGACGGCGGATTATTTTGATCCGGGAATGAACACATTGAAAAGCAATTAACCGGTCAACCACACTTGCTGAACAGTATAGGGATCATGACAGATCTACTGGAAAGGGGTAGTTCCGGTCGGATATATTGAATATACGATATCGACAACCAATAACAATGGATTAAACCCGCTTGGGATGTTTTCAGTACGGTTTTTACAACTTCCGGATTGAAAGCCGGTTCTCAGTTCACTTCCGTAATCATCCATTGTTCAGCGCTGTCGCGTCCATCCCTGTACAATCGGTAAACGCCGTCCACTTCCGAAAGCTTTCGAACTGACCCGCAGACCCGGCGGCGCTTGCCTGCGCTTATATTCGTTCAAATCCACCATGCTGATGATTCGGTTTACGGTTTCTCTGTCACCCAGTTCCTCCGCGATTTGATCTCTGCCCATCTGAAGCTCGATGTACTTATATAAAATGGCATCAAGCATGTCGTACTCCGGAAGCGAGTCCGAGTCCTTTTGATCGGGACGGAGTTCGGCGCTCGGCGGTTTGGTGATAATCTCCCGTGGAATCAGCTCACGCTTGTACCATACATCATTCAGCCAGCGGCAGAGCGCAAAGACTTCGGTTTTATATAGATCCGATATCACCGAAAGACCGCCGGCCATATCGCCGTACAGGGTGCAGTAGCCTACCGCAAGCTCCGATTTATTTCCCGTATTCAGCAATATATGCCCGAATTTATTGGAAACCGCCATCAGCACGATGCCCCTGCTACGGCTCTGAATATTTTCCTCAGCCACTCCGAATTCCGTACCCCTGAACATGGGCTCAAGCATGTCGGTAAAGGTGTCGAAGGCCGGTTTGATGGCTATTTCCTGCAGTTTGATGCCAAGATTTGCCGCAAGTTTTTCGGAATCGGTAACGCTTCCGGCAGAAGAAAACTCTGACGGCATCGTGATACCCAGTACATGATTCGAACCCAGGGCTTCCGCCGCAATCACAGCGGTTAAGGCAGAATCGATACCGCCGCTTAAACCCAGAACAACATCCTCCGAAATACCGGTTTTAGTGAGATAATCACGAAGTCCGCAGACCAAAGCCTTAAAAAGCCGCTCTTCTTTCCCCGGAACCACTGCAACAGGCGAATCCCCTGTTACCTCCACACCGGAGTTTGTGCGGTTTAGCAAAACATCCACAAACGTTTCTTCAAAAAGCGGGGCCCTGGCTACGGGCTGTGCATGGGCGTTCAGCGCCATACTGTCCCCGTCAAAAATAATTTCGGTATTCGCCCCCGCCTGATTTGCGTAAAGCAGCGGAATGCCGAGGTCCCTGACGTGATTGACCAGCATCCGCAGGCGCAGCTCCGGTTTTTTTTGGGTGAAGGGAGAAGCCGAAATATTTATGAGAACCTCGGCGCCCTGCTCGGTCAATTCCCTGGCAGGGTTCCGGTCATATACATGATAGACGACCTCATTCTCATTATTCCAGATATCCTCACAAATAGTAATGCCGAACCTAAATCCGTCAAGTTCACACAGCCTTGAGGTCGTCTCAGGTTCAAAGTATCGGAACTCATCGAACACATCGTACGTGGGCAGCAGCGTTTTGCGGGCACGGTGCACCTCTTTTCCGTTCCGGGCTGTAATAGCTCCGTTATATACCGGACGTCCCTTTCCGTTGGTGTTTCTAAGCGGCGTACCGAACAAAATGGCGGTTTGCCCGGTTTCGGCAATCAATGTTTGACAGGCGTCTTCCACGCGTTCTATGAAATCGCTGCGTTCGAGAAGATCCATAGGCGGATAGCCACACGTGCTAAGCTCGGGAAAAATCACAAAGTCCACTTCTGCAGCCGACGCTTCCTTATAGGCCCTTTTTATTTTGTCGGTATTGCCTTTAATGTCACCAACAATCGGGTTTAATTGAACAATTCGTATTTTCATTCTTAAAATTCAGGTTAGAACGTCTCGTACAGACCGTTCACTACTTGCGTTCAGGTTAATATATGTACAGTAAGCAATCCATTTTATCAAAATTGCGCGATGAAAGTGCTCCCGAGGTAAAGCTGATCGAGCTTCCCAAGGAGCAGCTTCACAAGCTTGATGCCCTGAACTTCGAACTCTTCAGGGAGCGGCGTATCATCAATCGCACATCGCACTCATTTCTTGTTGTTCTGGCGGTCTTTGCCGGAGATATTCCGGTCGGGTTTAAAATCGGGTACGGACGAAAAGAACGGGAATTTTACTCCGCTAAAGGAGGCGTACTTCCCGATTTCCGCCGACGCGGATTCGCCGAGAGCATGCTTATTCGCATGATGGACCTCGCAGCCGATGCCGGCTACAACACCTTCACCTACGATACGTTCCCCAACATGAACCGGGGCATGCTCATCCTCGGGCTGAATCACGGCTTCGAAGTTTCTTATGCCGGCTACAACACACGCTACAGCGACTACCAGATTACCCTTACCAAAAAGCTTGTTTACTGAGCATTTCCTACGCTTATCCCGAAATTGCTTTACCAAAATCGGCATGCATCTGCCTGAAACGCTCCGCAACTTTGCCGGTAAATTCTTCCGTAATCATGGAAATGAGTGCCTGCTCATCTTCCACCCCGGTTTCATCAATCTTATAGACCTGCTCATACGGCCCGGCTTCAAATTTTACCAGGTATTTGTTGTTCCACAAAAAGATGGTGATCATCATTTGCGGATGTGGAATAGTGCCTACGGTGCGCATGGTTCAGGAATCGGATTTTTGTGATAAGGTTCCGGACAGATATTCGAGTTTGGTAAATAGCGTTTTAAGCCGGACCGAAGTAATCCCGGCGTAAACAGCAGCCCCGAGAACAAACAGTATCGACACCTGCTGAAAGAAAAACATCAGGAAAAACGAGATAATAATGCTGTCGATCATGAGCTGGCCTACGAGCACTTTCGCCTCTATCAGGGCCGGACGGGAAGAAGCCCACCAGCCCAGGCCTACGCTTAACAGTAACAGGGGAATTATGACAAATACCAGGTAATTAAACACAATTTCGGGAATTAACAGTTCATGGAAATCCAGGTGCCGCTATTGCTTTACGTACCGTAGCGGCATTTCGGCACCGGAGAGCAATTCGTTGCGATAATCGCGAATAAAAACCGGGAAAACGTGCTCATCCGCCAATTCATCGGGCCCGAACCAGGCAATATCCTGCAGCATCTGCCGGCCCGGACTGAACTCGGGGTCGGACCCGAGCTTTATCTCCCCGGCAAGTATATCACACTGAAAATAATACTCTAAGGCATGCCATTTACGATGGATATATTCGGAGACAAAAACAAGACGCCTGATGCCGACCTCCAGCCCGGTCTCTTCAAAAACCTCGCGCCGGGCGGCATCTGCTGCGGTTTCCTGAAATGAGATACCGCCGCCGGGTGGAATCCAGAAAGGATACTCGCGGGTAGGCGCGTCGATTTTTACGAGAAGCAGGCGCCCCGAAGAGATAATTAACCCACAGGCGCGGGGACGAATTCTGCCCGAAAAGTCCTCTCCGGCCTTATCGCTCATAATATCTTTTTGGCCGTTTCGGGATGACGCACCTGATCAAGCGAAGCCTTCACAAAATCCACAAAAAGCGGCTGCGGCTCGGTAACCTTACTTTTTAGTTCAGGGTGAAACTGAACGCCCACAAACCAGGGATGATCCTGAATTTCTATAATTTCCACAAGGTCCCGTTCCGGATTAACGCCCGCCATTATGAGCCCGCATTCGGCCAGCTTATCACGCAGAGTGTTATTGAGTTCGTAGCGATGACGGTGCCGCTCGGATATTGTTTCCTTGCCGTACGCTTTCCGGGAGCGTGTTCCTTTGGTGAGCCGGCAATCGAAACGTCCGAGCCGCATGGTTCCGCCGGTTTCAAGTCGTTCGCGCTGGTCTTCCATAACGTCGATGACCGGATAAGGCGTGTCGGCATCAAATTCTGTGCTGTTCGCTTTCTTCATTCCGCACACTTCACGGGCAAATTCAATGACGGCGCACTGCATTCCGAGACAGATGCCGAAAAAGGGAATACGCCGGGTGCGGGCATAGGTAACGGAGGTTATTTTCCCGCGAATCCCGCGCGAGCCGAAACCGGGTGCCACCAGAATTCCGTGCAGCCCGTCCAGCTTTTTATCGACGTTTTCCGGGGTAATTTCATCGCTTTGTATCCAGCTGATGTTCACCTTTGCATCATTCATGGCACCGGCATGGATAAGCGATTCGGCTATGGAAATATAGGCATCATGATGCTCTACATATTTCCCGATAAGACCTATACGCAGCTGTTTTTTTGGATATTTGACCGCTTTTACAAAGGCTTCCCATTTGCTCAGTTCGGGTACGTCGGTGCAATCCAGATCAAGCTTCTCAATAACCCTGCGGTCCAGGCCTTCATCAAGCATAAGCAGGGGGACTTCGTAGATCGATTCTGCATCTATGGAAGCGATGACGTCTTCCACATCCACATTACAAAACTGGGCAATTTTCTTCCGGATTCCGGCTTCGAGAGGTACTTCGGCCCGGCAAACCAGAATATCGGGCTGTAGGCCGATTTCGTAAATGGTTTTGACCGAATGCTGGGTGGGTTTGGTTTTCAGCTCACCGGCCGCCTTCAGGTAGGGTACCAGAGTGAGGTGAATAGAAAGCGTATTTTTTTTACCGACGTCGAACCGAAGCTGACGCATCGCCTCTATGTAAGGCAGGCCTTCGATATCGCCCACGGTTCCGCCCACTTCCACAATTATGATATCATATTCGCCGGTTTCACCAAGCGCGGTTACCCGTGATTTGATTTCATCGGTAATATGCGGAACCACCTGTACGGTTTTTCCAAGATAGGCTCCCTCCCGCTCTTTATTTATTACATCGTAATAGATACGCCCGGTGGTGACGTTGTTTTTTTGTGATGTATTCACGCCTAAAAAGCGCTCGTAGTGGCCCAGGTCCAGATCGGTTTCTGCACCGTCGTCGGTCACAAAAACCTCACCGTGCTCATAGGGGTTCATCGTGCCGGGGTCCACATTAATGTAGGGGTCGAGCTTCTGGATGGTTACCGAAAGTCCGCGTGCTTCCAGCAATTTACCGAGCGACGCACAAATAATACCTTTACCCAGAGAGGATGTAACTCCGCCCGTTACAATTATATATTTGGTTGCCATGGAAGGATTTTTCAATTCCGCTGCATGCTTAATTCGGAAAAGGCCGTGCCCGCTCCTTTACCTGTAAAAAAATGATGCCGTATCCCTGATCCACCTGCGCTTCCGGCAGGAGTTCCGGACCGGCTTTTACAACAGCGTGGAAGATAATGAATTGATAATACTACTGCTCACTTAGTTTTGCATCCACCCAGTCCACCGCCTGACGAAGCTGGCGCCACTGGTAGATGTACAGCAGTGTATTTACCACAAAAAATAGGATGATAAGGTTGTACCAAAAGCCGCTAAGCCGGGTAATGTCGTACACAAAACTGATGGTAAAAAATCCCAGGAATACGACATTCAGCCCCATCATGATCATCACTTTTTTGAATTTCCCCCGCAGTTTTTCCTTTTTTTGCTGAAGCGACAACGAATCGGCGTTTTTGCCGAGCTGCACCTCGATGAATATTCTGATCTTTTTTTCCTGAATGTCTTCCGCAGAAGTATCGCTTGATTGGGTCATGAATGAAAATAGATTTCAGTTTCGGTCTCTTATTGCGCGTTCCACGGCATCCCGGGCGAGGTCGGCCACGCTTCTTCTGTTGTTGAATACATCATAAATCTGATAGACACCGAGCATCGTTACCACACAGCCGAGCAGACTCAGAAACGCGCCCAGCCAGATCGGCTGAATCAGATTTAATATGGCTACCATGGTCACAATTCCGCCGAGCAGCACCTGAGCCGAACCGCTAATAATATAGAAGAAATTCATAGATCCGGCCTGACGGGCCAGGTTTCGAATAAAACTTCCCGGGGTTTTGCTCTTTTCGGACCGGGTCGGGTTGGTCTGGGTGTATCGGTAGTCTTGCATCATAATGTTCACCGTAACGATTTAGATGAGAGGGTATCCGGCCGGTAAAATTCACCGGTAATATCTGCCTCGTAATTTGGCGCCGCGCTGTGTATTATTACCTTCTCAAAAATACAATTTTGTTATTTAATTTTTGCTATGTCTGAAAACAACGATTTTATCTACGGCATTCATCCGGTGGAAGAAGCCCTTAACAACCCTGATGTAGGAGTCGAGAAAATTTACATGCGGCAGGGGCTGAAACACAGCAAGGTTTCAACGCTTCATGAACTGGCTTCGGCACGGCGAGTACCGATTGTTGAGACGCCGGGGAAAAAACTGTTTGAGATGGTTGGCAAGGTGAACGATCAGGGAGTTGTGGCCCAGCTTTCCGGCGTGGTTTATACCGAACTTGAGGACTGGCTGAGCCAAACGGATGTAAGCGGGAAACCGGTTGTTCTGGTGCTTTCAGAGATAGAAGACACCCACAATTTCGGGGCTATTTTAAGAAGTGCGGCTGCGGCAGAAACGGCGGCCGTGATCGTGCCGAAACACAGACAGGCTCCCGTAAACGCCACCGTATTTAAAACCTCGGCGGGCACGGCCGGTATGGTTCCGATCATCCGAGTCACCAACATCAACCAGAGTATTGAGCTGCTGAAAGAACACGGCTTCTGGTTTGCCGCTCTGGACGGCAACTCGGAAAAAACTATATGGCAGGAAGATTTCGACGCCCCTATGGGAATTGTTATCGGGAGTGAAGGCACCGGAATACGGCAAAAAACGGCTGAGTTATGTGATTTCAGCCTGTCCATACCCGTATCTCCGAAAGTGGAATCCCTGAATGCGTCTGTGAGCGCCGCGATTGTTTTGTTTGAAATTCGCCGGAAACGGCTTTCGCAGTGAAGGCCCCATCACCCTAAAAAAAAGGCCCGCATTCGAGATATGCGAGCCTCTTTATTAATCTTGAATATAGATCAGGGCATTTTCATCATATAGCCCACACCGTGGAGTGTAACAAGGTGGCGCGGGTCGTCGGGATGCAGCTCAATTTTCGACCTGAGCTTCGAAATATGCACATCAACGGTACGGGTGTTGGTGCTATATTCGTAGCGCCACACATGTTCCAGAAGCGTATCTCTGGAGACCGGCTCGTTTGAGTTGGCCACGAGAAAACGAATCAGCTCTACCTCGCGTGTGGTAAGCTCAATTTCTTTATCCGGGCGTACCACTTTGCTTTTGTTCAGTTCGATGCGGACTTCACCAAGATCAACCACATCGATCGGTCCGGGCTTGCTGTAGGTATTCACGCGGCGAAGCCGTGCGGTAATCCGTGCCAGCAGCTCCTTAACGCCGAAGGGCTTGGTCATGTAGTCATCTGCGCCGATATTCAGGCCGGTGACCTTGTCGATTTCCTGATCGCGGGCGGTGAGCATTATAATGGGAAAGTTGAGTTTCATTTCCCGGACGCGCTTGCATACCTCAAACCCGCTCATCCCGGGCAGCATAATATCCAGCAGCATCAGATCAGGCTGAAATTCGGGTACTTTAGCGACAGCTTCGTTCCCGTCTTCCACGATTGCCACTTCGTAGCCCTCGTTTTCCAGGGTGTCCCTCAGCGTAAATACAAGGCTGGGTTCATCCTCTACGATTAAGATTCTTTTTTTAGACATATTCTGGTTCAACTTTTTTTTGATCAATTGCTTTGCCATTTGACGATAATTCTAATTGGTTTTCTGCTGCCGGAAATGAAAGTCTGAATGTGGAACCTTCTCCGTAAACACTACTCAGAGAAATCTTTCCTCCATTTCTTTCCGTTAGGTTTTTTACGATAGACAGGCCGAGACCGTGTCCTTTTGTTGTAGCTGTAAGCGTATCTTCAACCCTGTAAAACTTATCAAAAATAAGCTTTTGTGCACTCGAAGGAATGCCGGTTCCACGATCCTGTACCTCCACAATCACGTTTCTGTTTTTAGAAAAAACGCGAATACCGAGATATTTTTCATCGGGTGAATATTTTACAGCATTTTCAATCAGGTTTCCGAGAATAGTTTCAAAACTGTTCTGATCAACCTTAACAAGTGGAATATGATCATCTATTTGAAGCTCAATTTCCACCCCTTTCTGCCTGAGGTAACTTTCCTGTTCCTGAATATATTGTTTAACACGTTCATCAAGACGTAAAGGAGCCGGTTTAATGATCAACTGACCGGCTTCATTCTTGGCTACATCAAGCAGTTTTTCGATCATTCTTCGCAACCGCTGAGATTCGGTAAAAATATGTTTACCGTACGATTGAAGCCGTTCGGGCTGGGTAACGCGGCCGTCCGACAGATTTTCGCCCGCCGCCTGCATTACGGCAAGAGGTGTTTTAAGTTCATGGGTAACATTGGCCAGGAACGATGCCTGACGCATGCTTAGCTCCCGTTCCCGCTGAGCAGCCACATACATAAATACAAGGCTTCCCAGAAGCAGAAAAACCGCCGCCGCAAGCAAAATCACATTTCGGATAAACGATGCTTTCGAAGCGGCCATCTGCGGTGTTTCAAAATACCGCATTTTGATATTCCAGTCTTCAAGCATGTTGGGAAAACGCTGTATATGGTCCCACTCTTCCCGCACAAATGTTTCGGGGTCCCGCGTATTTGCAACAATCATTTCGCGTCGGCTCCAGTCGTCCAGCCAGACCAAAACCCCGGAGTCTTCCAGATAGCCGAACCGCTGAATGATGTCCGGGCCTATAATTTCATCGACCAGGTAATCCCGGTTTACCGAAAGCGAGAGATAACCTACGATTTCCTGAATACCAGGATTAAACAAGGCAACGGTAAGCGTGCGGTATGAATCGAAAAGCGTACGGACCGGCCATTTGAATTCCGGGGCGAGTACGTTCATGCGGGTCCGGGCCATGCTCAGGCCGTCACAGATGAC
Organism: Balneolia bacterium; assembly: GCA_003566395.1. GTDB lineage: Bacteria > Bacteroidota > Rhodothermia > Balneolales > Cyclonatronaceae > Cyclonatronum. Next base: position 10,492 of record PXDL01000542.1, read on the forward strand.
ATCCGGAACATTAAGTGCGGTTTCAAAATTCTGGATATCCCGGTTATAATGAAGCACCGAGCCGTCTTCTCGGCAGGGTTCGCTTGTGGCGTTCATAAAATAGGCGGCGTGGTAGAGCGGGTCTTCATCTACTTTTTGCAAGATGCGATGTAACCTGTCGGGCACCCCCGCCTCCCGGGTTTGAATTTCGCGAAAAACGGCCATGTCGATTCGCCAAAGTTCGCTAACCGGCTGCCACATTCTCATACGAACACCGTGCACTATGTCTTCGAGCTGCTCGCGCTGCTTTTCAACCGATGAATCCACAGTGCTGGTGTGAAGCGAATACAGCGAATACAGATTCATCCCGGTAAGTGCCAGAATCGCAACTATACCCATTGCGAGCAGTGCAATTCTGAATCGAGAATACTTTTTCATGCTAACAAAAACCGCATTTTAAACTTAAACGAACCCATAATTTACAAAATATATTTTACATTTCCGTTTTCTGTTCCGGACCATCTTAGCCCTCTGTAAATGTTATTACCGGGGTTTTCACCAACCGACGTGAAATAAGATTACTATTCTCAACTGCCGAAAGGAGCATTTTCGTACTTCTGAATAAAATCAAAAAAACAGGGTGAAGCGGGAACCTGTAAATCAATTTAGTTGTTTAAACAAATATATTTCACCGAATTTACCCGGCGCCTTTTTTTCCGGATAAATTCTATCAAACTGGTAACATTCAATTTTCATATAAATCAATAGTTTAAAACATTATGGATATCAAGCAAAAAGTAGCGAAACTCAACGACATGATCCTTAACGGCCAGGCTCTCGAAGCCTTTGAAGAGTTTTATCACGAAGACGTCGTGATGAGCGAAAACGGTCAGGATTTACGTAAAGGCAAAAAAGCAAGCAGGGAGTTTGAGGAAGACTTTTTCAGCAAAATCGTAGCTTTCAACGGGGCCGAAGTTAAAAATGTAGCTTTCGGAGACAACGTAAGCATGGTTGAAATGTTCATGGATTACGAACATAGCGAGTGGGGACACAAAAAATTCACTCAGGTTGCCGTTCAGGAATGGAAAGACGGACTAATTATTCGTGAAACGTTCTATCACGGTTAATTCTCTTAGCCTTAATCTTTAGAAGCCTCTCTGCTCAGCGGAGAGGCTTTTTTTTGCAAACTCAACATTTCGCAAAAAGCTGTTCTTGAGAAGTGTTTTCACCTCTCCTTACAAATACTTTACGCAGAAAGCCTGAATCTTTTTAAACTTTACAAGCTCACATATTATTTGGCGTATTCACGATAAGATTTTACTTTGCCACAGTTTAAAATTTTAACACCAACCAAGTAAGACAACTTATGGATTTATATACGACGAAGCTGAAAGCTGGCGTGCTTTCGGCTTTTTTATTTTGTTTGATGCTGCTTCCGGGCCATCTTTTCGCTCAGGAGCAAATTGAATGGCATGAAGGTTACATCAAAGTAAAACTAACCGAGCCTGCGCGCGCCGCTTTATCAGAAAGCATGTTGCGCTCCAACCCCCAAACAACAGGCATCGACGCTATTGATGCACTCAACCAGCAGTTCAATACCGTAAGAATGGAGCAGGTATTTCGCACTGACCCGCGCTTTGCCGAACGCCATCAGCGCTACGGTCTCGATCGCTGGTTCAGGCTTCAATTCGACACCAATGCAAGCGAATCACTAATGGCTGAGGCTTACAAAGCGATTCCCGAAGTAGAGACCGCCGAACGCATTTACAAGCGCCATCTTATAGGCAACGTCGCAAATGAAGACCAGATCCGCGAAATTCTGAATTTTAACGATCCGCTTCTCGAAGATCAATGGCACTATAATAATACCGGTCAGACAGGAGGAACTCCGGGAGCCGACATCAGCCTTTTCCCTGCCTGGGGACTTGAGACCGGCAGCGAAGATGTTATTATCAAGGTGATGGACTCCGGAATCGACCTCGATCATCCTGATCTCCAAGGCATTTTATGGGAAAACCCTGTTCCGGGTCCCGATAACGGATATGACGGCGACTTCCACGGCTGGAACTTCGTAGTTGATACCGACGACATTCAGGACCAGAATAACCACGGTACTCACGTATCAGGAACCATCGCCGCTCGTAACGACAACGGCGTAGGCGTAGCCGGAGTAGCAGGTGGTACCGCCGACGGACCCGGCGTAAAAATCATGACCGCCAGAGTGTTTTCCGGTTTCGGCGATACCCCTGGCGGGTTTCCCGAAGGATTTGTGTATGGTGCCGACAACGGAGCCGTCATTTCCAATAACAGCTGGGGCGGCGGTTCTTTCTCACAGGTACTGAATGACGCCATCACCTATTTTATTGACAACGCCGGCTATGATGCCGATGGAAACCCGGTAGGCGCGGTACAGGGCGGGGTGGTATTCTTCGCAGCAGGCAATGCAAACAGCTCCAGCCCGAGCCAGCCGATCGCTTCTAACCCGGACGTCATCGCTATTGCCGCTACCGGCCACAACGACAACAAGGCCTGGTACTCATCCTACGGAGACTGGGTACATATCTCGGCTCCCGGCGGCGAGACCAATACGGCCACCAATCAGGGCGTACTCAGTACCGTCATCGGCGGCTACGATCATTTCCAGGGAACGTCAATGGCTTCCCCTCACGCAGCCGGAGTAGCCGGACTGATTGCATCCAAATATCCCGGCCTTGACAGCGAAGAGCTGATTCAGCGCATGATTTTCACGGCCGATGATATTGAAGATGCGAACCCGCAGTATCAGGGCCAAATGGGCGCCGGACGCATTAATGCCTTTCGCGCACTCGAACCCGACGACGGCATTCCACCGGCAACCATCACCGATCTTGAAACCTTTGGGCTGCCTGCGGAAAATTTCATTAATCTGACCTGGACCGCGCCGGGCAACAGCGGAGACGAAGGTCAGGCATTCCGCTACGACCTACGCTACTCCACCTCCCCTATCGATGCATCCAACTTTGAAGATGCAGATGAATACGAAGATGTGATTTCTCCCTCTATCGCCGGAACCACGGAAGAAATACAAGTGGAAGGTCTTACCCCTCAAACAACCTACTACTTCGCAATCAAGGCCCGTGACCTGTACGGTAACTTCAGCGAGATTTCGAATGTGGTTATGGAAACGACCGACGGCTCACCTCAGATCAGCCCCGATCGTACGCAATTTACTTCCGAGATAGAAGTGGGTGAAACCGAAGAGCAAACACTTGTTATCACCAACACCGGTGAAGGCCTGCTTACCTACACCTTTCCGGCTTACGCCAACGACGGTGTGTATAATTCAGAGAATGCTGCACCGCTTAAAAGATCCGCGGCTGTTAGTCTAAATGAAGGAGACCGGAGAGTGGCCGATCAGCGTGCCATATTTGCACGGTATCAGCAGGGTGATCTTACCAGCCCAAACTCCTACGAGCAGTCGGTTATCGATTACTTCCTTAACAACTATGCCGACGATTCGTCCTCTCAGGCACTGCAGTCGGACGGTTCCAATGCAGTAATCGAGTTTGAAGATATTACCGCGGCAGGCGGTGAATTTTTCGATGTTACCGGAGACGGCTTCAATGGGGAGCTGACGGCCGTAACCGCCGACTTCCAAATCGACTCCAACGGAGGCTCTACGTGGGCCAGCGACTTCGCTATTCTGTTCACCGAAGGTGATGAAATCACCACCGAAGCCGTGGTATTACAGGTTGGCGGATTTACCAACTTCGGCGCTTCTCCGCGACTGCCGTGGGGAACCGGAAACTCCGGAGCACCGGGCACCACAGTGCAAACCACCATCGATATCCCGACCCCGCTCGTTGTGGATGAACTCAATGTCTGGATCGGAAACGGCTGGTCAACGGGTTCAACCAACACCTGGTCGGGAAGTATTGAGCTTGTAGGAGTTAATGATTCTCCGCAGTTCGTAAGCTCCATTTCTCCCGCATCGGGCATGTTAAACCCTGGAGATAGTCAGGAAGTAGCTATCGTTTTTGATGCCACCGAACTGGTTGACGGCGTATATGAAGGAAGCACCGTCCTCCGCAGTAACGACCTGAGCAACCCTTCCATCGCCATGGAGTTTTTCCTGCAAACCGCAGGCGGAGTTGCCGAACTGGTACCTTCGGAAGACAGCCTTGATTTCGGCAATGTATTCCGCAACGACACGCGTACGCTCGGGTTCACCCTCTCCAACGACGGAACCGGACTTGCTCAAATTGAAGACCTGATCTTTTCTGATCAAGCCTTCTCTTCTGACACCGAAGGTGGATTTATCCTCACTCCGGGACAGTCGGCTGACATTACCGTTCATTTTACTCCCGATGAAGTCCGTGACTACGAAGACACCCTCACCCTGTCTCTTGCGGATGGAGATGATGTGGTCATCGACCTAACCGGAGCCGGAACCGAAGTGCCCGAACTGGTTGTGAGTCCCGAAACTCTTCAGGCTACAGTGCCTTCCGGCACAAGCGCCGAAGTCGATTTTGAGCTGATCAACGAAGGAGACGGACCGCTTGAGTTCGTGTTCCCAGGATTTGTAGCCGAACGTTTGCTCGCCGGAGATCAGACTTACAGCGAGTATGCCCACCTGCTTCGTCAGCATATTTTTGCTTCAAAAAGCGATGAGGTTGAGGATCGGAACCGTGAGCGCCGCATCATTTACTATCACGAAACCGGCAGGGATCATCTCATTGAACCCGAAGACGCCGGAATAATTGATGCATGGCAGGCGCAATCTGCGTCAGGCAATAATTCATTCACCGGCCTTCAGTCCGACGCTTCCTATGAAATCGAGTTTGAGTCGTTCACGGCCACCGGAGGTGAATTTATGCTTGTTACGCAGGACCTGAGCGGAGAGCTCGTCTCAGCAACAGCCGATTTCCAGCTCGATCAGGCTCAGGGCGGCACATGGGCGAGTGATTTTGCCGTTCTGTTTACGAATGATGAAGACATTTCCGAAGACAGCATTGTGTTGCAGCTTGGAGGCTTCACAAATTTCGGGCCTGAAGATCGAATCCAGTGGGGCACCGGCAACAGTTCAACACCGGGTACCACTGTTCAGATAACCATAGACATTCCCACGCCCCTTGATGTCGAGGGATTATATGTGTTTATCGGTCATGGCTGGGCTTCAGGATCCGAGGCGGTTTGGTCTGGTACTATCACCCTGAACGGGGTCGGCGATTTGCCGCCGTTCATCACCGGTATCGAGCCGGCAGCGGGTACGATTGAGCCCGGCGCGTCATTGCCTGTTGCGGCAACTTTCGATGCCGAAGGCTACGAGCCCGACACCTATGAATCACAAATCGCGCTCACAACCAATGATCCCCAGTTTGAAGAAACCTTCATTCCGGCCGTCATGATTGTAGCCGATGACATGGGAATAGGCGTAAATCCGTCCGAGCTTGATTTCGGTCTGGTGTACACAGGCACGGAAGTATCCGAAACCGTTACGGTATCGAACACAGGTCTTGAAACGCTGTTTGTTTCCGGATTCAGTACCGATCCGGACTACTTCGTGGTTGAGTCAACTTCTTTCGAACTTGAAACAGGCGAAGAAGCCGAAATAACGGTCACCTATGCTCCTGAGTCTGCCGGTGAACATACCGGTCAATTGACTATAAACAGTACAGCTGGGAATGTTTCAGTTGACCTTTCCGGTAGTGCTGAAGAACCCGGAGAGCTTGTAGTTGAGCCTGACTCAATTGAGATTGATGTATTTGCCGGTGAAACTACCGAGGTAATGCTCTCTCTCAGTAATATCGGCGGCTCCGACCTTGAGTATGACATTATAGCTGCCTTCCCAGTTCTTTCAGGTAAAAGCGATGGCACAGCCGGTCCGGGAGAACGATCTTCTGGAAATGATGAAGACGTTCAGTTCGGAGATAACGTTGAAGTTTCCATAGATCCTTCTGAAGGAGTTATCGGCCCCGGAGAAGATGCAGAGGTAACAGTGACGATAAATGCTGAAGGGCTCGATCCCGGTTACTACGATTTTCTTTTGGTTATCGAGACCGATTCCCCTGTTACTCCGGGCTTCGAAATTCCGGTAGATATTACCGTGATGCAGCAGGGTGATGAAGTCACTTTCCAGGTGGATATGACCATCAAGCAGCAAATGGACGTATTTCGTCCGGATCTGGGTGATGAAGTTTATGTCCGCGGGAGCTTTAACGACTGGAGCCATACCGAAAATGAGGCTATGAATTCCGAAGGTGAAGGCGTGTACAGTTTCACCCATCACCTTGCGGGAGAAGCCGGTGAAGAGCATGAGTATAAATTCTTTATCGAAGCCGGAGACGGCCGTGACTTGCCGAACGGCGGATGGGAAAACGACGATGTCGGTTCCGGTGAAAACGGAAACCGTGTAGTTACGCTTACAGGCGAAGACCACGAACTACCCATTGTGTTCTTTAATAACATGCCGGTAAGCCTCGGTCCGGACGATGAAATTCCAGCCGAGTTTGCGTTGAATCAGAACTACCCGAACCCGTTCAACCCTACCACCAACATTGAGTATGCCCTGCCCGAAGCCGTGGATGTAACCCTCGAGGTTTTCAACATCCAGGGACAGCGCGTGGCGGTACTTGTGAATGGTCAGCAGAACGCGGGCCGGTACACGGTCACCTTCGATGCTTCAAGGCTTGCGTCCGGTCTCTACCTCTATCGCATTCAGGCCGGAACCTTCACACACACTGAAAAGATGATGCTTGTGAAGTAAGAAGTAAACAGAAAGCTTCTGTTACAATTTTAAGGGAATCCGGATTCACATCCGGGTTCCCTTTTTATTTGGAGCTAAAATTCCCGCTGACTGAACACATAAAGTTGAGATTTTTTTTTGCGTAAAAACGGCCCGGGCATTAGTGTATCTTTCATGCAATCGGGTCTTATAACGGTTTGGCGGCTATGCAGCGAGGCAACCTATTTTCTAATGCCCAGAATTGTAAACTTATCTTTTTGAGCGGCTTGTTAGTTTGCCAGGGATGGTTTTTCAGACCTGGTCAAAAAGTCCCCCTTCAAAGTGGGATTTAGGGGGATGGCCGAATGCCTGAAGCCAAAACGCAGGAGCAAACGCCCGCAATCACGGAGTCTTGGCAAATGTACGAGCCGGGGATGAATTTCGAAATCGGAAGTCATCACCCTAAGCGCCCTTCAAAGGGGGAATTGGTCGCGGTGGGTTTGTACGGGTTAGATATGTGTAACTTTATCGTAGAGGAATGCCATATATAATAGAGATATATTCATGTTATTGCTCAATTTAATACAGCACTTTTCCCGACTTATCGGATATCTAAAACCCCATTTCACAAAATTTAGCCAACAAAGATTACTCGTGATTATTAATCGAATTCAGGTTACTACGAACCTTAGTTGAAAGGCGAAGCATCAGGCGGCGGAGCTCCCCGAAGCTTCGGGATTCGAGAATTTCACTTTTGTAAGAAGATTAAAGACGGGCGAAAGAACGGTTTTGCAAAGCCTGCTTTATTAATCATCTCATTCATCTGCAAAGCTCACAATAAGCTACCAACATTTACACGGCTATTCATCCCAAAATTAGAATCTTACAGATAGCAAGATTTATTACTTGATAAAGTATTTAAAATTTTAAACATTATTTCAAGTGATGTATTGAGGTTTCAATTATCATTATTCCCAAAATACAAGGCTGTGAACTATCGGGATTACTGTATATGAAGGCTTTTGAGAATCCGGAGGTTTTGAACGTATTCAACGCCTGCACAAAATGTGCAAGCCGGAATACGGGCAAAAGAACGGTTCTGCAAAGTTTTCAATCATCGTATCAAATAACCTAACTATCGACATTATGCTACGAACACTTGTTACCCTAACGCTAATTTTAATACTCATACCGATATCATCTCTGTATGCTCAGAACATCGATTTTGATGAAGCACTCATACAGGCTGAACTAAATCCGGAGGTTCTTATTGAAGCGAAAACCGCTGCTTATGAACGCGGCGAGCCGTTCAGTATATACTCGGAACAAGAATCATTTTTGATAGAACTGATCGGCCTTCAGGAAGACGGAACTCCTCTGTATTCGGTAATTAGAAACTTTGCCAATCTCTATGATAATAGTGCATTGCTTACTTTTGCCGAAATAGAGCAGCAATTTGATCTTTCATCGGCTTATATAAAGTACGGAGGAGAAACGCAACGCAGCCGTTTGTCAGGAGTTTCTGCCGGGCTTTCATCAGATCAGCCGCTATTGCTCATAGTAGAATCATCGGATGATTCGGTGATCGGACTGGACCCCGAAACCGGAGATGTTGTAAATCAATCTTTCATCCCCTCAAATGAGGAACTTTTCACAACACCAATACACGCTCAACAAACGCCCTGGAATACGGTAACCGTCACCGACCAGGTCCAATCAGTGATCCAGGAGTTTAACACCTCGGGCGACCATCTCGATATTTATGTTCCTGAAGGGGGGCAAAATTTCAGCATCATGCAGAATATCCGCGGGCATCACTACATGCCCAATGGTCACCTTCTTGTAACTGTATCTTCGGGCTCTAATGAACACACAGTAGTTGAATTTGACGCCGACGGGGAATTTGTAGGGGTTTTCGGAGGAACCACAACGCCGGAGTTAGCAAGTCCATGGAGTATCCTTGAAGAAGACGACCGCTTTCTAATCACCGCATCTTCAGGCACTTCCGGTGTTCATGAGTTTGAACTCGACGGTACTTACGTCGGCACCTTCTCTGAAGGATGGGGATCATTTCCGCAACAGATTAACCCGGTAAGCGGCGGCTACGCGGTAACCCAATTTTCCGGAGGAGCCGGGAACTCCGGCGTGGTTTTACTTGATGAAGACGGAGACTTTCTTGAATTGCTTACGGCGATTCCGTCGGCACGAGGTGTCGTAGAGCTTGGTAACGGAAACCTGATTGTGACTAACGGCGCAGGCATACATGAAGTTGACCCGTCCAATAATACCGTGGTAAGAACGCTTGTTTCGGGAATTTCCGCCCGGCACATCGGAATGTATATGCCCGAGGATGGCGAAGACCCCGCCGAGCTGGTTGTTGAACCCGAATCCCTTGATTTTGGCGAAGTTGCAGTCGGATTTGAGCACATGCTTTCCTTTACCATGACCAATATCGGCTCGGAAAGCCTCACGGTTTTTTCTGTCGAAAGCGACGATCCCGCTTTCACCACCGACTTTGACGAAGAATTGACGCTTTCGTCCGGACAGAGTTCCCAGGTGGCCGTAACCTTTTCACCGACCGCCGCGGAGTCTTACGCTGCTGCACTGACCATAGAAAGCAACGACCCGCAGAACCCTGAAATCATGGTCGCGGTATCAGGTGAAGGCTTTTTAGCCGGTTCCATCAGCCTTGACCCTGAAGAGTTAAATCTTGAAGCCGAACCCGGCGATATTTTCGAGTCTGCTTTCACAATTACAAACGACGGTGAAGGAGTTCTTGATTTTACGCTACCGGATTTCACCACGGATCGTTTGCTAAACGGCAGGGATGAAACCTTCGCTTCCATCCGCTCCAACCGGACATTCAGCTTACAGGCTGCAAACGCCGGTTCCGAAGACTGGAATCGTGCTACGCTGGAGCGCCTGCTCTCCTCCATGTACCTCGACGGCCGTCTTGACAACCCGAGCCGGACCAAGCTTGCGATCATCGAGAATTTCAGGGACCGTACTCCTGCTTCAACCCACCATATAGCCGCACCTCTTGAAGGATCGGCTGTGGAATTCACATTTGAATCGCTGAGTCTGACGGGCGGAGAATTCATCTCGCTGGGCACCGGATTAAGCGGAGACCTTGAATCGGTAACCGGAGATTTTGTTCTCGACACTACCGATGACGGTACCTGGGCCAGTGATCTTACGCTGTTGATTACATCCGAAGACCCCACCGAAGGTGAAGACATCGACCCCGCAACTGTTATGCTTCAAGTCGGCGGTTTCAATGATTTCGGTTCCACGCCCCGGATAAATTGGGATGAAGGCAACTCTAACGAACCCGGCACCCCGGTTGATGTAACGATAGAGCTACCCACTCCACTTGTAATGAGCGGACTGTTCGTTTCCATCGGTAACGGCTGGAACAGCTCGGGAGGAGCGGAGTGGACCGGCTCAATAACCCTGAACGGCGTTTCCGAACGCACTCAGTTTATCACCACAGCCAATCCGCTTTCCGGATCACTTGCGCCCGGCGAATCGGCTGAAGTTACCTTTGAGGTTGATGCCACAGGACTGGCCGAAGGAGAATTTTACGACTTCGTGCTCGTGGCAAGTAACGATCCTGCCCGGCCGGAAGCCGAGGTAGATGTTTTCCTGAATATCATGGAAGTCGAACCGGAAAGCGAAAATGTAACCTTCCAGGTTGATATAAGCATCCAGCAGGATGCAGGTGTTTTCATGCCCGATTTGGGTGACCAGGTCTATGTCCGGGGCGAGTTCAACGACTGGTCGGTTGTTGAGGGTGATGAGATGGAGCTTGTTGATACCGGCGTTTACGCCTTCACCTACGAGCTTGAAGGCGAGGCCGGAACCACTCTGGAATACAAGTACTACATTGAGGCCGGAGACGGTCGTGACCTGCCCAACGGAGGGTGGGAATCCGATGACGTAGGCGAAGACGGAACCAATAACCGCATTGTAGAGCTCACGGGCGAAGATCATGAGCTGCCCGTTGTATTTTTCAACAATATGCCCGTCAGCACCGAACCGGACAGTGATCTGCCTGAGGAGTTCGCGCTCAACCAAAACTACCCGAACCCCTTCAACCCCACTACCATGATTGAGTACGCCCTGCCCGAAGCGGCCGAGGTTACCCTTGAAGTCTTTAACCTGCAAGGGCAGCGTGTGGCGGTACTTGTGAATAGCCGGCAGCAGGCAGGCAGACACAATATAAGCTTCGATGCCGAACGGCTGGCTTCCGGACTGTATCTCTACCGCATTCAGGCAGGAGATTTCACTCAGACTAATAAAATGATGCTGATCAAATAAACCTCATTATCTTCATCTAAAAAGGGAATCCGGAAATCCGGATTCCCTTTTTTTTTGGAAAAAAATACCGCAGTGCGATGCAACAAGGATGGCTTGGATTAATTCAGAATGCAGAATGCTATAATTCAGAATTAGTTTGCACTGTTGTCAGGGGAAACTGATTCTTACTGTATCCGTTGGCAGCATGTTTTTGTCCCGCGGATTACGCGGATTGAACGGATTGTTCCGGCCAAACTACGAAGTTCCGTGCCCTGAAGTAGTTTAAAGCCGGAGTTTTTCCTTGCTTTCAAATTGAACTATTACGGTTAGATGCCCGTCAAAAAAGGCAGAAATCCTCTAGGTAGCTTGATATGAAGAACCTAATCCGGCC
>PXDL01000061.1 GCA_003566395.1 Balneolia bacterium
GACGATGAGCAGATCAAGAAAATTAATTTTCTTTTCGGGTTCCGATTGTTTCATAAACGTTAAGAAGTAGCAGACCGTTAATTCCGGAAAGTTTTCTGGAAAATTTTTTTGGATATCACCGTTTTCAGGAAATGGTAAAAGGCAAATTCACTTCAACTTTTTGATGCGAGTCTCGAGAATCTGAGCATCCCTTAAACAACGGTAAAGAAACGAAGTTTCGAAATTATTTCAGTAGCGAAATAACATTCAGGTTGAATTTTGAATTACGGCAAACCTTAAATATACATTGATTACCAGTAAAAAACAGCATCGGGATGGGGGACCTGCCGGATATGCATATTATGTGATAAACGAAAATGAGCCCGGTGAAAAAGTCCTCACTTTATAAGTATCATTTTACGGACTTCCTTAAAACTGCCGGAAACGATACGGTACATATACACACCGCTGGAAAGACCTGAACCATCGAACGTTACCGAATAGCGGCCGGGGGAAAGCACCTCATCTACCAGTGTAGCAGCCTTACGCCCGTGCAGGGTGTAAACCTCCAGAGTAATCGGTGCCGCATCGGAAAGCACAAACTCGATTTGAGTGGTCGGGTTAAAGGGGTTCGGATAGTTCTGCTTAAGGACTATCCGTTCCGGGGTTTCAAGTTCGCCTGACAACGTCCCTGTTGTTTCGAACGTAAATGGCTGTGACCAGGGAGAAGGTCCGGCATCGTTCAACGCTCGTACGCGCCAATGGTGTAACGTATAGGGTTCCAAAATATCTATAACCGGATATTCTATTAAAACCGTAGTTCTGCGGCCGGGTTCAATTTCTGATGGTGTATGTACCGCATCGAGCACCAACGAACTGAAATCCATATCGGTGGAAATTTGTACCTGGTAGTATTCGCCCCCCTCGGCCGGGCTCCACCTAAAGACCGAATAATCCGGGCTAACGGCTTGTTCATCGTTTTCAGGTGAAATAAGCATGACTTGTTCAGGCAGTTGAGGAATCTCTGTGGTCTTGTGCAGCATCACGTTGTTAAAGCGCGCATTTCCATTGTTCCCGGTTCGGTAGTTCTCATCACCGGTAAAACGGATGCGGAATCGTAGATCCGGATTGTCTGCCACCTCGGAAACACCCGATAGCGAGACCGACACCTGCTTCCATGCTTCATATAACATAAACTCCGAGCGGTCAAGTCCTTCAGAAGTCCATGAATCGTTTCCCGATTGAGTAATGTATTCCAACTTAATGCTCCGCTGACCCGACCCTGTGCGCCGGGCGGCCATAGAAAACGTAAAGTCGGTTTCGCTGATGCCGGTAGTCGGTACAGCAAAGACAAGACTGCTCTCTCCGGCTTCAGTCAGGACAGGATTTCGGGCACGAATCCCACGCATATCGGAGTCTTCCACAGGTTGATGGTTCCAGAGCTCCGGAACATAGTTGATTCCGGTGGGGTCATTAACACGATCAAGTATTCCTGCTGTCTGGCCCAAATTTTCCGGAGGATACGGGCTGATTGCCGCTTGATATGTGAGGGCCGCTTCGTGATTTTCTCCCTGTGCGGCCTGGATGGATTGCAGAGGCTCATTATTTGGGATGTCGGTGGTAAACTTCCAGTAGTAAAAGACCTGTAGCGGCTCAGGTTCGTCATCCGGCACAAAATGAGCCGTAAGATGAACATCAGCAGAAAGACTGAGTTCGGCTTCGGGAGTTGACGGATTTACAAGGTCAGGGATATCCTGGTCGGATTCCCAATGTGAAAACCGATAACCTTCTTCAGCCCGGACAGACAAACGCACCGGAATGTGACTGAAGTAGGTGCCGTCCCATACGGAATTGCCTGAATGGATACCTCCCGGCGCTTTCGAAAGATCGAGGGAGTTGACCTGTACGTTTCCGGCCAAGGGATCGGAAACAGATACGGAAAGAGTAACCGTATCTTCAATTTCGAAGTGGTTCATGATATGCTCTCGCAGATAACCGGGCCGCTCCTGTGCATAAGTGTACATAGCTTCCACATCCTGATGCTCCCATTTTTCAACCGATCCGTGGTTTATCCAGCGGTGGATATGCTCTTCAATAACCGGTTCAATAGGCGCGCGCAAACTGTCGATAAAATGAATAACCCGCTCCGTAGTAAATGCAGAGTTGAGCTGATCTGCCATCCGGTTGATGAAAGCATAGCGGAAGTTATCGTTATCCAGCAGGTTGCGTAGCAGCAAATTCGGCCATTCATGCTCAACACGCGGGTTCTCAGGCAGAGTCATCCACTCGATCATATCGAAATCAGCTTGAGTATAGTAGCCGAGCGATCGGTCCACATCATACATCATCCAGCGCCAGCGACCGTCCATGCCCTCGGGCGCATTTGGGTTAAAGGATAACCTGGCACGCCAGTAGAGGATGTTATTCTGAGGCCAATCGTTGTTTCCGAAATACGCCTGCGCGCTGTAATAATCCAAAAAATTATCGATATCCATCTTCTGACCTACCTGTTCAAAATAAGCGGGATCGGACAGATCATGGCCGGTAATATAATCGAGAAAATCCAGGTAATGTTCGTCCGAGCCTTCAACGACTTCATTGCGATTGGTGAGCAGGTCGAGTTCGTTTTCATCCACGCCGTATTTGCGGTGCAGGTAATGCCTGTCGAATCGCTCGCGGATATTGTGAATTCCCCAATATTCTCCGTTGATAAAGACCACTACCGGGCGGTAGGCCTGTGTATCAAAATTCAAATGGGAAACCAGAGATTGGGCCGTGGCGTCCATAAACATAGTCCCTCCGAAATCGTTGCCCGAGTTGCGTAAAATCAGTCGGTTATAATTATCGTAGGGCTGATCGGGGAAAACAGGGTGATAGAAGCGGTTCTCACCGTAATCACTTCGTGCGTACAGGCGAAGACTTTTCTGTGGAAACGTACGTGAAAACCCACCGTGAATCCGGATTCCAGCTTCCTGCCGTAACGAGAGATTTTGGTCTTCAAAAAGTTCAATGCTTGCAGGCCGCTCCCATTCCACTCCCCGATTTGTGAAATTACCTGTATGCGGATTTCCCTCCACATAACCTGCACCCGGAACATAGATACCTTCATCAAACCCGAAAAGCCCAAGACTGTCGGTAGCAATGGATACAACCGGAACTGAAAAAACTGGATGCTCATCATCAAAAACAAAAAACGTGCGGGTTTCAACCGGGGACAGCTCACCGTTAACTTCTGCAACTGCTCGGATTACTGTTGCTTTCCGTATGAGTCCTTCAGGTTCATACCAGGCCCGGAAAGGATGCCCGCCGTTGTTGGTGGGAATCATGGAAATGATGTTGGGCTCACTACTTCGGTCATCAATCGGTACAAGTTCCTGATATAAAATAGAGGTGGTATCCGGCCGGTCCCCATTTGTAGTGTAAAAAATTCGGGCATCCGGATCATTATGAAAAAAAGCAAGATTGATTCCGCTTTCATAGAATCCTGATTCGTGTGAGAAAACAGGCCGTTCCTGTGCAATAGCCGGATCTGAAGAGAGAAACAGACCGGGACTGATTAAACAAAATAGAAGCACCGGCAAGAAACCGGGGAAATATGAAAACAAAGGATAAACCATCAAAATGCTATGTACTAAATTATTTGCTCTCCGATAAGTCCGCCCGAGGGCAAAATGAGATCTGATTCTCAATATGCCCGCCTCAAGCAGTAAAAAAATAGACATTTTAAAATATATATTCTTCCTCCTTCAGGATGCCGATTGAATGCAGATGATGCTTTCCTCAACAGATTTACGGGGTAGAATACAGGGCTGGGAACAGCTATCGTGCAACCCTTAAATTCTTTAAACTTGTTTTTCACTTCGCCGGTGAAGCTTTCTTTCGGGTTTTTTTTCTTGCAAGTACGATGCCGCCCACCACAAAGGCACTTCCAATATATTGCAGAAAACTGAGTGGTTCGTTGAGCAGCAAAATACCGAACAAAAGTCCGAAAACCGGCACCAGATTCTGGAACGTAGAGGTACGTACCGGTCCGACATGGCTTACGCCGTAATTCCAGATTACATAGGCCATGCCGATGGAAAGCAGTCCGCTGTAGATGGTTCCGCCCCATGCCGCGCCGCTGACCTGAGCATAGTCGAGCTGAATCATCCATGGAATGCCGGCGATTATCAGAGCCGTACCGCCGGTGAACATCATCAGCGTGGTGAACTGTATGGGCGTGTAGCGTGCCAGCATTCGCTTGCTGAAAAGCGTGTAAAGCCCGAAAACAGAAGCAGCAAGCAGAATAATCAGATCACCGACTACATTTTCCGACTCAAGCGTAAATCCGGCAGCACTGCCTTCCATGATAAAATAGATGCCTGTAAAGGCCGCAACCACACCTCCGGCGGTGTAAATGTTTAGCGGCTGTTTAAAAAATATCCGTCCTATCACCGCTATCCATACGGGAATGGTTCCGAGCATCACCGCGGCATTGGCTGCAAATGTGTAGCTGATACCCACTATAAAAAGACATTGATAGGTGAGATTGCCCAGCAGTCCGAGGCCGATCAGTTTGGGCCAGTCGCCTTTATGAACCGTAAGCTTCTGACCGCTGCGTAACAGCATCACATACATAAATCCCGTAGCCAAAATGAACCGGAATGCATTGAAGCTCATCGGGTCGATTTCTTCAAGGGAAAACTTGACCACCGAAAAGTTCAGCGCCCAAATGAAGGCGACAAGTAATAGCAGGGATTCAACAACAATTTTGCGGTTCAAAAATAAGCCTGGGTAAAGGTGTGGATTTCCGGCCGCCCGGGCCTGAAAAAGGAAACCGCTAAAATACGGAAATTTGATGCTTCCGCCTTATCGAACAGGAAACTTGAGGCAGAACAAGAATGCTTGAGAAAACTTGTATTTTGGCAAAAATGAACTCCCGCTGAAACTCATGTTGCACACAAATCAATCACTGCTGTTTTGTCTTTTCTGTGCTTTCATTTTCTGGGTGATAAGTTCGTGCACAAACGCGCATCAGGCTGATCTTCAGCCGGAAAGCACAGCCGGGGAAGGCGTACAGCGCATTTATCTTTATCCGGATTCCGATATCCCCGGGAAGAAATACGACCAAACCTTTTCAGGATCGGCCCGCTGGAACCGGGAAGAGATTCAGGAATTAAAGCATATTCGCATCGAAAAGGATGAAGCTGAATTTCCCGGATCCGGTGTACTGAAACTGCATTTTCCCGAACCACAGGATCGCTTGTTCGGGAGTAAATGGCTAAACCTGCACAGCCTCTACGCAGATCCATCCGGAATGCGGCAGATCCTCGCAAGCAAGATGTTTAACGAGCTGGACCAACCGGCTCCCCAAACCCGTTACATCGTACTTTTTATTGATGATGTGTACGAAGGTCTGGGAATACACATTGCCCGGGCCGATTTGCGTACAAACGGTCAACATGGTTCCGAATCTGAAATTTCGGTGCTTCCGGATTTGGAAGAACTGAAACAGTGGGCCCGCGACACCCCGGCCGGTGATGCTTTTTATGCCGGAATCAGGGAACGCTTCGGGCTTGAAAAACTC
>PXDL01000379.1 GCA_003566395.1 Balneolia bacterium
GAAGCTTCTGCATCCTTCAATATGATTCCGGACCCATCAACCGGGCTGTAGGAGTAGGTATCCCCTTCATCCAGCGTATATTCAAACGCGATTAAATTGGCGAACTCTACGTTCTCCGTGCTGTTCTTATAGTGAATCGAACCGTTCTTCAGCTCCAGAGACGCTCTGTTGTTTGTAATTCGGGTACTGCCGGCCTGCTTCTCTTTTTTGATTTCATTCGAAGATTCTTCAGCCACTACGGTGATCATCTCATACCCTGCTGCGGGGAGGTCTGCGCTGCAGATGATGCTGTATCGCCGGCCCCATGTATGCTGTATATACTCCGCCTTCAGAACCGGAGCATTACTCCCTGATATCAAAATCGGTATCTCCTCGCCCCTGCTGTTGAACGCTCTCAGGCTGGTTTCCGGCAGCGTGTACTCCTCCTCCCTGCCGTCCGGATTCCCAAAGTGCACCTCCGTTTCTATTGTATGATTCTCCAGCCTGAACGGATGGGGATTAAACAGAAGGACCCGGCTCTTCTTGCCCGCGGGAAGTTTTGACGCTGCTTTTTGAAAACCTGAAATGGACAACTCTTCCAAAACAGAATCGATCAGCGAATGTCCAATCTCCATTACCCGCTGAAACTGCACCTCATTTTCGTCGTGAACCGAATCGGTGCTGCAGCCACAAATATCATCATGTGGATGATTTTTCAGGAGCAGCTTCCAGACATGATCCAGAAACCTGCGGTAGTTTTGTGCGTGAGATCCACCTGCCAAAAGAAGCAGTGGCTCCACATATTTTTCGAGCAGAGACTGTGCAGCGTGATTCTGCTGTTTCAGGTAAACCCTCGTCGAGTAGACGCTTGAAAGAATGGGATGATCCGGATTCCCCAGCAGATTTCCCCGGTAAGAGTCCGTGACATCCACTTTTTTCGCCTCATTCATAAAGTCTGAAAAACTTCCGTGCTCAATCTCTACATCGCTGCCGTTTTGATTTAACCCGGCAATCAGCTGCGGGATTTCAGGCTGTTCCGGCATATGGTCAACGCCGTTATTTAACAGTATCAGCTCCTTAGGGTGAAAATCAGTAAGTACACTTTTGGTCTTCTCTATCGATTCCCGCGCTTTGGCTGAGTCGGGTTGATCCACGTCATATCGCCCCTGGATCCCGTCATATCCCAGGGCGGCCGCATTGTAATAGCCGTCGCGAAGATAGTAGGCCAGTACGGACCCGGTATCGCCGGGACTCTTCCAGTGAAAGAGAAGGGATTTCTTTTCTGCAAGCTCCTCCGGCATTCCCCGCATAAAAATGAAGGTATCAATATCAAACCCGTTCAGAATTTGTGGGAGCTGAGCAATGTGGCCAAACGGATCGGGCACATATCCGACATCGAGTCCACCGCCAAATTCCCTGCACATTCTATCGCCATACTGAAGATTTCTGATGATTGACTCTCCGCTGACCAGGAAAAGATCTGGAAGCACATACCAGGGACCAATGACCAGACGCTTGTTCCGGATCAAAGCGATCAGCTCCTCCTTTTTTTCAGGTTTGATCTCCAGGTAATCTTCTATTAACACCGTTTGTCCGTCGAGCACAAAGCACTTGAAATTTGGATCACCGTTCAGAAGCTCTATCACCCGGTCAATAAGCCCAACAAGTCGAAAACGGAATGCCTCAAAGGGAAGGTACCATGCGCGATCCCAGTGTGTATGAGACACCAGAATCGCTTTCACTTTATCTTTAGTCTTTGCCATTAAAATGATCGCAAGTAGTTAATCGGAATGTATTATGCACATTATGCACTTTTGTTTATCGAAATCTATTTGATCCCGTATTTCATTGTCATTTCGGCTTTTAGGGTAAATGAGATCATAAAAGCGCTTTTAAAGTTACATAGCTTTGAAAATTTTCCATAATGTGCAAAATATTTTATTGACAATCTACACGGCTTTAGATATAATACAAAAAGTTATCCATAAAGAACATAATGTACATACTTCTTTGTGATCCCTCAAAACTCAAACTGCCTGTATATGACAAAAACGATACTTTTCTCTTTCCTTTTATGTATTGCAGCTGCAGAGTTCCTTAACGCTCAATCTCAACCCGTTGACAATCTTTACAAGATCGCATTTAACGGAGATGAGGTTACTGTAGATGGTGAACTTACAGACTGGCAAGATGCACAATGGGTCTTCCTCAGTGTGGACCGACCAGCTTACGGCATTGATAACCCAACCCAGGATTCAGGTATTTATCCGGCATCCCCGAATGATGCAAGCGGTTGGTTTGCCATGAAGATGGATGATGAGAATGTCTACTTTGCCGTTCGTGTCCGGGATCAAAACGCACCCCTGTTTAGTGAGGAGGACATCGCCGCAAACCTTGAGCTGTATGATCATTTATCCATCTTCATGGGGCTCTATGATATTGGAGCAGATGCTTACCACAGTCCCCACGACCGGACTTTTTCAGAAGGATCGGGCATCACCCTTACAGCTCCCGGTAACGGAAGCTCTGTCATAACCGGCAGCTCCTACAGGATTTCTCCCGACACTGACAACTCAGGCAGAACACTCGGGCCAGACTATCATATCGGAGTCAGGGCTCTCGATTACACAAATGGTGCCAATCCGGTCACCTACGGGTTCGGATACCTTGATACTGAGCTTGAAGGAACAGAAGTTGGTGTTAAGCTTTGGGATAATGGTAACGGCTACAACCTTGAGTGGAAAATCCCCTTCACATCGCTTGCGGGCCAGATCGCTAATCCCGACGGACAGTTTGCCGATTTTAACTGGCCAACATTTTCGCCCCAGGACGGTCAGTACATCCCGTTTGACGCAACCATTGGCAATGCCAGTGAAATGGTTAACGGCAGCCCCAACACTACATTTCTTCCATTAAGCACCAACCCCGACCGCGATCGACTCGCTGCCAGCTTCGGGTTCAGGGGAGAAGTTGTGGATATGTCACTCGAGCCTAATAACACTCCGCGATGGACCTACTTTATTGACTACAAGGAGGAGCAGGATATTACCATCGATGCAGATTTGAGTGACTGGGACAATGCTCACTTTATGGGCTTCAGTCATGATATTCCAAACTGGGTACAGATCCAGGGAACGCCCACCTCAGCTGCAGATTTGAGTGGCTATCTTGCGATTAAGATGGACAAAGAGAATATCTATTTTGGCCTGCGTGTACGAGACGAAGGAACACCGATGATCGAAACTCTTGACACGCCTAACCTTGCGTTCAACTACGATCATCTTGGCATGTATCTGGGTCTCTATGATATAAGTGATGTTCCTTCCAACCCACATGTTGAGGGCCCCGGAGAGTTTGAAATGTACAATTTCAAGTGGCAGGACACCGACTCGGCAAGGGTTGACACGATTGCGTCAACGCGCACCTACCGTATCGATGATCAATATGATAATATTGAATCGACCCGCGGTGCAGACCACCAAGTGATACTAAGAGCGCTTCCATACGGTACCTCACCGGTTTTCCCTGAACACTGGAACGGTGGTTATGTTGATACTACTCTGTTCAAGGGCACAGAAGCAGCCGGACGTGTTCTCGATGATGAGACAGGGTATATAATGGAGTGGAAAATTCCATTTGAAAGCCTGGCAGGTGAAATCAATGCACGAGTGAACCGTCAGGAGTTTAATGGTATAGAGTGGCCGCTATTCGTACCGGAAAATGGAAAGACAATATCGTTTGATGCCGACTTAACCGATCGGGATGAATCGGATGGGATCAGGGACCAAAACCGCTTCCTGCGCCTTGGTGATAAACCGGCACTTTGGCAGGATTCAAAAAGCTGGAGAATGCGGGGTCAGATCGTGGAAACATTTGAAATGCCGGTATCACTTGAAGAGCCGGGAATTGTGTCGAACGAACTGCCTGACTCCCCGACTTTGAGGCAAAATTATCCAAATCCGTTCAACCCGACAACCAGCATCGAGTATATTCTGCCTGAAGCCGGGTTTATGAGTCTGAAAGTCTACAATATTGTTGGACAGCAGGTTGCAGTCCTCGCTGAGGGACTCAAAAGTGCAGGCTCTCACACTATTATGTTCGATGCTTCGAACCTAAGCAGCGGAGTTTACATCTACAGGCTCCAAACGGCAAATAGCACTACCACACGCAAGCTTACGCTCATTAAGTAATCCAGTCCGGGCAGATACACGTCTGCCCGGTTTTAATAAAATCCTTATGAGATTAAAAGCGATTCTCCTTCTACTTTTTGCCATTGCAGCGGGTTCTGCTGTGGCGCAAACTACCGGAAAAATCCAGGGAAAAGTTGTGGACACCTCAGGCGATCCCCTGCCGGCTGTGAGTATTGTCATTGAAGAGACCAGCCGCGGCACTTCAACTGATGCAAATGGTGAATACTTTATACTAAACGTAAGGCCGGGAACTTACACCGTATATGCGTCAATGGTAGGGTTTGCCCGATCGGTCCGAACCGATGTGCAGGTATCGGTTGACAGAACCACGACCATTGATTTTGAGATGTCGGAGGAGGTTTTTGAGGGACAGGAAGTTATTGTAGCTGCCAACAGAAACCTGGTTGTAAGAGATCAAACCTCGGCATCTGCAAAGATTAGCGGAGATGAAATACTCTCCCTACCGGCTGATAATTTTTTGAGTACAGTAGCTGTGCAGGCCGGAGTGAGCGAAGGCCAGGGTGGTGCGCTGCATATCCGGGGAGGAAGAACCAGTGAAATCAAATATTACGTAGACGGCGTTGCCGTTTCCAATCCGTTTACCAACACTCTTGCTTCTCCTGTTGAAAACACGGCTGTTCAGGAAGTGGAGGTAATCAGCGGAACCTACAATGCGGAGTATGGACAGGCCAACAGCGGAATCGTAAATATCGTTACACGTGAAGGCGGAAACAACTTGGAGGGAAATCTGATTATGAGCACCGGCAGCTATCGTACCGGAAATGAATCGGACTTTTTCGGATTATCAAACACATCACTTACAGGTCAGCAATCCTACGAGGGGTCTCTCGCCGGTCCTATTCTCACAGACAGGCTCACCTATTTCACGAACGTTAAATATACCAATAACGAGGGGTGGCTCTTTGGGCGGAATGTTTTTGCTCCAAGCGACTCATCCGATTTCTCTTCTAATAACCCTGATAACTGGTCACTGGAGGCAACCGGCGATTCATCTTTCGTTTCAATGAATAGCAGTGAGTCTCTTACAACCATGGGGAAACTCACCTGGCGGATAACACGGGATCTGAAAGTTTCTTACACCTTAACGAGGTCTAATTCAGTGAGCCAGTTTTACCGGCACCTCTACCGGTTGAACCCTGACTTTATGCCTACCCAGAGAAATCGCTCCTATAATCATCTGTTGGCGGTAAATCACGTACTGAACAATCGTACGTTCTACAATCTAAGGCTCACAGCCTACACCACAGATTTTTCACAGTTTGTTTATGAAGATCCCTTTGATGAACGCTACAAGTTTATTGAGGGGCGAGCCAATCAGCCTGAATTTGTTTTTTCCGTGGGTGGGGTCGACAATTACCACCTGAACCGTTCCAGCACCACTTATGCCGCACGATTTGATATTACCCGTCAGCTTGGGAATGTTCATCTTGCAAAAGCAGGCGTGGAGTTCAGGTATAACGAACTCGATTTCAGGGAGTTTTTTATCCAGGCCCGAAGGGTCAACAACCTGGAACGAACCATCCCCCCTCTTTCTTCCCGCCTCCACAACATGTATAACCGCCAGCCGATTGAAGCTGCTGCCTTTATTCAGGATAAAATAGAGATTGGTGATCTGATTATTAATGTAGGCCTCCGGTTCGATTATTTTGACGCCCGTTTTAAAGTACCGACCGACCTCCGCGATCCTTCAAATACGAGAGGGGCCCCTGAAGATGAAGCATTTACAAGTACTTCCCCAAACTGGCAGGTTAGTCCGCGTATCGGTTTTGCTTTTCCAATTTCTGACTACAGCGTTGTGCACGCATCGTACGGACAGTTTTTCCAGATACCTGAGTTCAGCCGCCTCTATGAAAATCCTGACTTCCAGGTTGAATCCAGCAATTTTTCGCAGTTCTTGGGAAATGCCGGGATCGACCCCCAAAGTTCAACCACCTACGAAATTGGTCTGCAGCAGCAGCTTGGGGAATACTTCGGGTTTGATCTCACCGCCTACTATCGCGATATACGGAACCTGATCGGCACAACCCTCTACTCTGCCCGAACCGGCGGCGATACCTGGGGAAGATATGAGAACACTGATTTTGGCAGAGTACGCGGCATCACGCTCTCAACGACAATTCGGACGGATATTGGCTTGCGGGGATCTTTGAACTATACGTTTCAGTCCGTTCGCGGCAATGCGAGTGATCCTCGCCAGGCCTTTTTCAATGCCCAGCAAAACAATGAAACCACAAGAAATCTACTTCCGCTCGACTGGGACCAGCAGCACAATATATCAGGGAATATCACCTATCTCAGAAACAGACTGACTGCCGGTATTCTTTCCAGTTTTCATACCGGCTATCCCTTCACGCCACAGGATGAGCAGCGAAATAATATTAACGTCCTTCGGAACCAGGCACGCTTCGGCCCGGAATTTATCCTTGACTTGCGGGCTGCATATAGACTGCAAATTATCGGGACCGAAACCCAGATCTTTATGGTCGGGAAAAACCTGCTCAATTTCTATCGAAACGACCGTGAGCCCAAAATTACAAGGCGCGAAATCCAGGCCCACGAAGATAATGGAAATACAAGGATTAACACCCTCACAGATTTCAGAACCAATCCAATTGTTCAACCCGCTCCAAGGCTCATAAGCCTCGGACTTCAGGTAAAATTTTAACGCTGATGGTTTATTTAGATGAACAAAGACTTTAAAGGCACACATATTTGCAGCGCCGGCCATTTGTTGAAAATCGGTTTGTTATCGGCTCTGGTATGCTCATTAGCAGTTGTTCCGGCCGAACTTTTCGGGCAGGGACATACAAATGATTCCGGCATTTTTATTGACGATGCAAAGGGACGTCAGGACTGGCGGGTTGATTTTAACGTTACTGGTAACAACGTGGAATCGATCATCACGAACTGGGGAACAGTTGGCAACGGTAATGGAAGTATCAACCAGGCGGGTGTGTGGCCTAAAGGCACAGGACACGGACATCTTCACGAAATGACCGGGATGGCGGCATCCAGAGTCCGTGACGTAAATGGTGATCTTGTAACAATCGTCTCTGACGGTTATGGTGCCAGCAGCAACCAGTCAGAAATTGATCCTGAAACCAACATAAGATGGAAATTTCAGCCTATTCCGGGATATCTCAACAGAAATATCGAAGATCCGGAAATTGCCAACTCCAGAAATCCGAGCAGCTGGCCCGATACCTGGCCTGACCGGCCCTCAGAGTGGGATGGACAGTGGAACGGCTATTTTGGACTGAACCAGTTTAATGCCGACCAGGAGGTATTTTATGTAATGGATGACCTCTCTCATACAAAGTTCGAGTACTATCCGATTGATGGAGACCTGGAAAGTGGCGGAATGGGTCTGCAGATCAGAGTTCGGATTTTCCAGTGGGATCAGGCTCTTGCACGCGATATTCTTTTCATGCAGTATGAAGTTTCCAATATCGGTGATCAACAATACACCACCAGCATGGACAACAACCCTATTTTCTTTGGCGGATATACCGATGTGAATCCCGCCGGTGCAGGCACTACCGACGATGCCGCAGCATTCACCCTCGAGGATGACCTTGTATATGGATGGGCATCAACTGGTCAGGGCTCATGGAGCCAGTTCCGCGACATTCCTCCGGGATATATTGGCTGGAAATTCCTGCAGAGTCCCGGGCTCGATTTTGACCTGATAGACAATGATGACGATGGAATTATCGACGAATCACAGGATAATCCCGCCGGGGAGTTTGTATTTGGCCCTTGCGGAATTTACGATGAGCCTCAGGAGCGATGGAGCGGTGATGAAAACTGCGACTGGAACCCGCTTACGGATGATGTTGGATCTGACGGCATCGGCCCCGGCGAACCCGGGTATCCGGGTCCTGATCCTGATGGAACAGAGGGCAATGGCCGACCTGACCAGGGAGAACCCAATTTTGGCCGTCTCGATAATGCTGAAGCCGACCAGGTTGGTCTGACCTCCTTTTACGGACCTCTTTTCGGAGCCGTAGATATTCATAACGAGGAGACGATCTGGCCCAACCTGCAGCCAGGCTTCTTTGCCGTTCCTGCACAAGGTGTAAACCAGGTATGGATTTTTGGATCGGGAACTTTTCGCCTTTTCCCAAACACCAGCCAGCGATTTGGAACCGCATTTGTTTTTGGAGCCAATGAGCGTGCCATGTTCCGATCATCGGCAGTGGCACAGCGTATCTACGATTCCGACTACCGATTCGCCACCCCTCCCCGTCAGCCTGAAGTCAGGGCTATTCCCGGTGATGGAAGAGTTACCCTGGTATGGGATAATCTTGCAGAGTTTTCGCGAGATCCGATCTACGGCTTCGATTTTGAAGGATACCGCGTCATAAAATCGACCGATCCGCGATTCAGAGACGCCGAGGATATCACAGACTCCTTCGGCAACGCAGTCTATAAGCGCTCAATCGCCCAGTTCGACCTTGTAAACGGCTTAGAGGGGTATCACAGCCTTCAGTTCGGTGAAGAGATTGGAATTCCCAACGGTGTGCACTATTACATGGGTGACGACACCGGACTGCAGCACTACTACATTGATGAAAATGTGACCAACGGCCGGAATTACTACTACGCTGTTGTCTCTTACGATGCTGGATACGATGAAACCTATTTTGACCGGGGAATATCTGATATAGAAAATCTTTTCCCGATTTCACCTTCTGAATCACCCGCCAGCATTACGCTCTCAGGAGGTGTCATCACAAATTTTGACAGAAATACCGTTCAGGTACGGCCCAACCCACCTGCGTCTGATAAAGTAGAGGGTGAGATCAGTGTAGACTCACAAAATCGTGTACCCCAGGCAACAGGCCGCTCAACGGGTGCGGTGCGTGCTTTTGCGGTTGACAGAGATCTGCTTCCCGATGACACCTATGAAGTTTCATTTGAGCAGGAACGAACCGGTCTTTCGGTAGAGTACAGAACAACCACCTACTCAATCACAACCGGCTCTGGACGAACTATTGTGGACCGTGAACCCATTCCTGAAAACCGGGAGGGAGATCAGCGAACATCCTGGACACGCGAAATACTGGATGAAGGACTTACATTTACCTTCCAGAACCAATATCCAAGTGAAACCAACACGCAGCAAAATTCGGGATGGCAGTCTGGTTCTGCAACAAATTTGCGGTCATCGGTTACACAGCCGCAGCCAACATTCAGTGTTCCCGATCCTCCGCTCTGGCCAATCAGAGTTGTACTTGAAGTAGGACAAGAGGGGCAGGAACTCGGCAGAGCTTTCACCTCAAGAACCGGAAACACAACCTTTCCGGTCAATTTCAGAATTTATGAAAAAGACACCGGCAACCCTGTTGACTTCATATTCACAGAAAACGACACAACACGAAACGGATCCATTGATGCCGGTGAGCTGATTCAGCTGGTGTTTAAAAATGAGCCGGGTGACGCCAACTTTACCGTTGGATGGGAAATACGCTTCCAGCCCCCCGTGGATGGCGCCAACAATCCGCTGCCGCCCTCCCAAATCCGAAAGCCTGCGCTTGGCGACACATATGAACTCAACGCTCAGATTCCGTTTAGCGAAGAGGACAGCTACTCTATTCAGTCGAGCTCCGCATTTGTTGATGAATCACTGACGGATTCAGTCCTGGATAAAATAATCGTAGTGCCAAACCCCTATGTGGCGGCAAACGTAACTGAGGAAAGGCCTTTCCTTTCCGGACGTGGCGAACGCAGAATTGAATTTAGAAATATGCCTGCCAATGCCCGTCTGAGAATTTATTCCCAAAGCGGAGTTTTTATTCGTGAACTTCAGTCCAATGACGGGCTGGTTGTCTGGGATCTTCAGTCAAGAGCCGGACTTGAAGTGGCCTACGGAATGTATTTTTACCATGTAAGAGCCGACGGCATCGGTGAGAAAACAGGCAAATTCGCAATTATCAATTGATCTTATGAAACAGATATTCGTTTTTATCATTCTGTTGCTGCTGGTCCCGGCGGCCCTGGTTGCTCAGAGCCAGGTAGGTACAACCGCCTCGGCTTTCCTGGAGATTCCTGCGGGTGCGCGCAGCATGGCAATGGGCGAAGCCTATGTTTCGGTTGCTGATGACATTATGTCTATCTATTGGAATCCTGCAGGTATCACAAATATCGAATCGAATGAGGCCACGTTTCAAAACACCGATTGGTTTATCGATACTAAACTTTACTATGCTGCTTCCGCTTTTCGTTTTAAAGACACCTACCTGGGAGCATTTGTCTATATGTTCGACGGAGGTGAGATGGATGTTCGAACGGTTACCTTCCCCGACGGAACCGGTGAACGTTTTTCCGTGCACGATATCAGCCTTGGACTAACGTTTGCTCAGCGCCTCACTCCTTCACTTTCTGTAGGCGGAAATGCGAAATTTATACAGAACAGAATCTGGCGCATGAGTGCTTCCACATTCGCCCTTGACCTCGGCTTTCACTACAGGACACCGCTTGACGGCATGAAACTTGGATTCAGCATCAGTAATTTCGGCGGTGAAATGAAAATGGAGGGGGATAATACCTTCTCGCTGGTGGATCTTGACCCGCAATCTGCAGGCAATAACGATGGTATTCCGGCAAACCTGCTTCTCAATTCCTGGGACCTGCCCCTGATTTTCAGGCTTGGAGTAAACTATGAGGTCCTGAAGACCATACACAACAGAATTATTGTGGCTGTTGATGCCGTTTATCCAAATAACAACGATAATCACATCAACCTGGGAGCAGAATACGGTTTCAGAAATACCTTCTTCCTGAGGGGTGGTTACAGCAACCTTTTTGTACAGGACAATTACGGCCAGGGAAATCTCCGCCTTGGAGGCGGCATTGGCATATCAAACCGTATTAATGTGGACTATGCATTCAGCGAACGAGGTGAGCTGGGAAGCGTAAACTCTATCGGTATTTCTCTGAAATTTTAACAGGCTTCTCAATACAAACTATGGTAGATATCACAAACACTGATGAACATCTTTACGAACTGGTAGCCAACGATCTGAAGGATAAAATCCTGAACGGCTATTTTGGAGAGGATGGCAAAATTCCGAACTATCTTGAGCTTACCAAGAGCTACGATGTGAGCATGTCTACCATCAAAAAGGCGATGAAAATCCTGAACGAAGAGAACGTTTTGATCAGCCGTGTGGGAAAAGGAACATTTGCGAACAAAAACTACCTCTCGGGACAAAAGTTCTCCTTTTCCAAAGTTACCAATAAGCTTGGGCTTCTGGTCCGCGATCTCGAGGGGCCTTACTTCTCAGGAATTTATCGGGGATTTGCTGATCAGATGGACAGCCATGGCAGAAAATTGATCATCACCGTGTCGCGCGATTTTTACCAGCAGGAAGATTCACTGCTCAAAATGATGGTATCTCACGAGGTGGACGGCCTTATGCTAACCACACGAAGAAAATCGATCTACGGAATCCGTATTTTTGAACAGTTGAAAGAGAACAAGATTCCTGCGGTTCTTCTCCATGACGTTTATGACTCAATGCTCCCTGTTGTGGATGTCGACAATTTTAAGGGCGGCGTGCTTGCGGCTAAACAACTTCTCAAATCCACACAAAAAAACTTCGCCATTGTTGTTGGCGAACACGGTTATAAGCCGGATGACCTTCGCCTGGAAGGGTTCCTTGAATATCTGAAGAGCAAAGAGGTAAACATCGAAGAGCGATGCCATATCTTTCGGTTTTCTTTTAGTTCAGAGGGTTCTGCGTTTGACGAAGGATATAAGCTTGGCCTATCCCTTGATCTGAAAAACCTCGACGTGGACGGCATTTTCCTGTTCAACGACCTGATCGCCATGGGTTTTCAAAAAGCGATGCTTGAAAGAGATATCCGGATCCCCCAGGATCTCAGAATGGTCGGTTTTGATAATATAGAGCGATGCTCGGAAGCCAGGATCCCCCTCACCACTATAGAAGTGCCCCGGTACGATATAGGAAAGCGCGCGCATAAGCTCTTGCACGATCTGATTAACAATCGCCAGGAGTATGAGGTGAAAAACGTGCTTCTTGAACCAAAACTAATCGAACGAGATTCAGGCTGACTATGGAAAAATACTTGATCGTTTTAGCAGCGTCCGCACTCCTTTTTGCATCATGTAGCAGGGAAGATAGCAATAATGATCCGCCGGTTATTGGCGTGTGGATCACAAATATTGACAGCGACATCATGTTTAGTGATGAGGCGATTGCTGAGGGAATGGAAAAGCTCGCATCACTGGGGTTCAACACCGTTTATCCTGTTGTCTGGAACGACGGTTACACGCTGCACCCAAGCGACCTGATGGAAAATACATTCGGGCCCGAATTTCGCCAGGACACACTCTTTGCCGCTCAGCAGCGCGATCCCCTCGAAGCGGTTATTCGTGAAGCACGAAACCACGATCTGCGCGTCATTCCGTGGTTCGAGTTTGGATTCTCGAGCTCTATTGACCAAAATGGCGGCCACATTCTCCAGTCAAAGCCCGACTGGGCTGCCCGCGATAAAAACGGGGATATCCTCTCTAAAAATAATTTTGAGTGGATGAATGCTATCCACCCAGAAGTCCAGGAATTTGTTACCGGCCTCGTGATTGAGGTTGCAGAAAAGTATGATATTGACGGAATACAGGGCGATGATCGTCTTCCTGCGATGCCATCAGAAGGCGGCTACAGTGAGTTCACATCTCATCTTTATACCGAACAGACCGGAAACAGCGTGCCGGATGATCCGCGTGAAGAGGCATTCCTGAACTGGAAAGCCGACCGATTGAGCGATTATGCCAAAACGCTCTACGACAGGGTGAAGGCAGTGGATCCCGGCCTGACCGTCTCGCTCTCTCCAAGTATCTATCCCTGGTCTAAAGAAGAGTACCTGCAGGACTGGCCTGAATGGGTTCGGAAAGGAGCCGTTGATGAGCTGATACCGCAAGCGTACCGCTGGGAAATAGGTAGCTACAAAGATACAATCGACGAAATGATAGAGCACTTTGAATCAGCCTCCGGTCACGAAAATGTTCAGCTCTTTCCCGGTATTATTATCAAAGCCGGCTCCAGGTATAACGGATTCGACTACGTAAAAGAAGCCGTTGAACACAACCGCAGCCGCGGCCTGAACGGGGAGGTTTACTTCTTCTACGAAGGCCTGTTTGAGAATAACAATTTCCTTGGCGATTCGCTTCACACCCATTTTTATTCCAATTAAATCCTTCTTTATGAAATCAGTTATAGCTACCACTCTCTTACTGCTTCTGATAACAAGTACAGTATCCGCACAGGTTCAGGCTGATGAATATGTTGAAGAGCTGCGCGGCGTCTGGATCACCAATGTAGACAGCAACATTCTGTTTGAAAAAGATAACATCGCGAAAGGCATGGATTTCCTCGCCGAACGGGGTTTCAATGTGATATTTCCAGTAGTATGGAACAAGGGATTCACGCTGCATCCGAGTGATGTAGCCGAAGAGGCTTTCGGTATTCGCCAGGATCCGGTTTTCGTAAATCTCGGCCGCGACCCGCTGGAAGAGATTATCGTGGAGGCGCACCGGGTTGGGATAGAGGTGATGCCGTGGTTTGAATATGGTTTTGCGAGCATCTTTGGCAACGCCGACGGCGGTCACATTATTGATGCCAATCCCGACTGGATAGCACGGGAAGCCGACGGATCAACAGTGGTCAAAAACGGGTTCACCTGGATGAACGCTCTACACCCCGAGGTGCAGCAGTTTATGCTCGATATGATTCAGGAGGTAATTGATAACTATGATGTTGACGGAATACAGGGAGATGATCGCCTGCCCGCAATGGCTGCTGAAGCCGGCTATTCCGAGGTTTCTCGTGAACTGTACCGGGCCGATCATGACGGGAATGAACCTCCATCAAATTGGCAGGATAGTGACTTTATTCAGTGGAAATCGGACAAACTGACCAGCTTTGCCGGCAGACTTTACGGAATGGTTAAAGAGACTGATCCAAACCTGACCGTCTCCCTTTCGCCCAGCATCTGGCCATGGAGCCGCGATGAATATCTGCAGGACTGGCCCGCCTGGCTCGACTCCTCTTACGTGGATATTATCCATCCGCAGGCATACCGTAACAGCGTATCGCAGTACGAACAAATAATGCGAACCATGCTCGGACAACAGCCCATATCATCCCAGGGATACATCCATCGATTCTTCCGTCCCCAGATTTTTCCCGGTGTGCTCATCAAAGTGGGAGCGCAGTTTAACGGGCCCGACTATGTCCGCGAGGTGATCGAATTTAACCGATCCTACGATATCAACGGAGAAGTTTTCTTCTTCTAGGAAGGCCTGGATGAAAAAAATGACAACCTGGGTGACTCCCTCCGCGCCGGCCCGTATAAAATACCGGCCGTTCTTCCTCATCGCGAGGGACAGATCCGAAGGCCGGCAGCAGAAATCAATGATGCTGCTGATGACCAAAACATATTTCAGGGAAGCTGGACCGTTTCAAAAACCCCTCCCGATTTCAGAAATCCACCTTTCAGGGCAGAAGCAGAAGAGGGCAACAGCTTTACATTCAATATGGAGGTTCCCCATACGGCGTGGTATCGCGTGCTGGTATGGAATCCGGTTGATTCAGATGCCACAACCAAGGCTCAGTTTACCATTCATGGAGCCGATGAAAAAGTTTCAGCCGTGGTTGATCAAACCAATTCTGTTAACCGGGGCTGGATCACAATTGGAAATGTATATCTGGAACAGGGAACTCACCCGGTAATTGAGCTTGATGCATCCGCTGCAGGTGACGGAAAGCCTTCGTATGTAAGCTCAGCAATGCTTCTTCTTGATCGTAAAAAATCACCGGATGTTCAGATTGATGCGGTCATTACCACTTCTGAGGCTCAACAAGAGATACCTGTTAATTTTTCGCTTGAACAAAACTATCCCAATCCGTTCAACCCTTCAACCAACATCACTTTTTCACTTCCAAACTCCCAAGCTGTCACGCTGGAAGTATTCAACACCATCGGGCAGAGAGTGGCTACACTGGCCGGCGGTGAAATATTCTCAGCAGGTACCCACACCATAACGTTCGACGCATCTAACCTGGCAAGCGGCTTATACCTCTACCGTATCCAGGTCGGAAGCCGTGAGCAATCCAGAAACATGATTCTGATGAAGTAACTGTATGCATACAATTGACTACGTCATCATTATAATCTATCTGATCGCCCTGATTTCGCTGGGGGTATACCTTCAAAAGCAGGGCGGAAAAAGCATCGATAGCTTTTTCCTTGGTGATCGCAAAATGCCCTGGTGGGCGCTGGGAGCATCAGGTATGTCTTCCAATTTTGACGTATCCGGCACGATGATCATCGTGGCGATGATCTATGCACTCGGTCTGAAAGGCTTTTTTATTGAGCTGCGCGGAGGAATCGTTCTGATTATGGCGTTTTTGATGGTCTTCATGGGCAAGTGGAACCGCAGGGCACAGGTTATGACTGCAGCTGAATGGATGGAGCTTCGATTTGGCCGCGATAAGGCGGGGAATGCAGCAAGATTACTCAGCGCTACCGCTAACCTCCTTTTTGCTGTAGCCGTGGTCACCTATTTTGCACAGGGCGGGGGTATTTTTCTCGGTAAGATACTCGGCATCGATCCCGACATCGCAATGCTTGGTATCGTCGGGCTCTCCACAATCTACACGGTCGCCTCCGGCCTCTATGGGGTTGTATATACGGACGTGCTCCAGGGGTTTCTCGTTTTTTTCGCGATTGTGTTCACCTGCTTCATGGCGTTCTTCTACTACCCCCTGCCCGATGAATTTCTTGTCTCCGTTCCGCTGATTGGAGAGGGTTTTCAAACGCTGAACGTCACCTACGATAGCTGGACCGATATCATCCCGAGCTGGACCATGAATCTTCCGGGGCAGTACGGCCAGTACAACATGTTCGGAATCGCCATTCTGTTTTACCTTTTTAAAACCACTATCGAAGGGAGCGGCGGTTCCGGCGGATACCTCATTCAGCGCTACTATGCTGCAAAAAGTGATCGTGAAGCCGGCCTGCTCTCACTCTTCTGGATCCTTCTTCTCTCCTTCCGCTGGCCTTTTGTGGTCAGTATAGCCATGATGGGTATTGCATGGGGAGCCACCCACACTGTTATTGAAAATCCGGAAGAGGTCTTACCGGCGGTTATCTCCACGATGATTCCGGTGGGAATGACTGGAATTATAATTGCGGGGCTAATCGCCGCGGCGATGTCAACATTCGATTCCGTTGTAAACTCCGGCGCCGCCTACTGGGTAAAGGATATCTATCAGCGATTTATCAATCCGGATGCAAGCGAGAAAAAACTGGTAAGCCACAGCCGCTGGGCATCCGTGGCAATTGTTCTCACCGGCCTGCTGCTCACCAAGCAGTTTACCAATATCAACGAAATTTGGGGCTGGCTGACTATGGGGCTCGGTTCAGGATTGATTATCCCCCAGGTGATACGCTGGTACTGGTGGCGCTTTAACGGCTACGGATTTGCAACTGGTGTAGTCTTTGGGATGGCTGCCGCATTTGCCAAACTCTTTTTCTTCCCCGACTTCACAGAATATGAAATGTTTATGTTTGTGGCTTCCATCTCTTTAACGGGTTGTTTATTAGGCACCTTTGCCACACCTGCGGTTGATGATTCCATCCTGGAGAACTTCTACAGGGTAACACGTCCATTTGGGTTCTGGGGAAAAACGAAACAGACTCTTTCCAGAACAAATCTCGAGCGGGTTGAAAAAGAGAATAAGCGCGATATCCTCTCCACATTTTACGCTGTCCCCTGGATGCTGCTGATGTGCATCACTCCAATGCTATTTATGGTTCGCCTGTGGAGTGCCTTCTTTCCGGCACTCCTGATGCTTCTGATGCTGAGCGTAGCGCTCTATTTCTCATGGTTCAGGCACCTTTCAGACGAAGTTGATCTGGATGGTGAAGCTGGCCTCAGGCCTGACGGTACTCCGGAATTTATGAGTGAAAATAACTCAAATAACACTTCAGATGATTCTATGAATAAAAAGTAAACCGGACACCTGAATGGATAAGAAGTACTCCAGCGGGGTCTGATAAAATCACAACAATCACAAGTGAGCCGATTGGGACCTTGTTAATCCAAAACAATAAGAGGTGTTCTTATGAACATACATTACAATAAAAAGAAAGCCGGTCACGGTATTAAAACGGCATTTATCTGCTGTCTTTTGATGCTGGTGTCTGGTATGGGACTAAGTGATCTACACGCCCAGGTACAAACGGTCTGGACGGTAGACGCTCCGGAAAGCAACTGGTTTCTAAACGCCAATACAGAGCGTGGAATTACGTACAATCCTGCCACAGGCAACCTGTACATTGCAAGTCGCCAGGGCGGCGTAACCCCGGTAATTCTGGATGCAGCAACCGGTGATTCTTTGGGAGTGCTTACAACAATGCGCCCGAAGGCCGACACGGTAGATCCCATCTGGACGATTGAAGCTCCTGCCGGAGGATGGTTTACGGAAGCAAACACAGAACGCGGAATTACGTACAACCCCGCAACTGGTAACCTGATTATTGCCAGCAGGCAGGGAGGAGTTACCCCGGTTCTGGTGAATGCGGCTAGCGGTGATTCAGTTGGTGTAATGAGCGGAGGTGACATAGGTGGCGGAACATTTCCATACAACCAGATTTCCGCTACTGCAGACGGACAGATCTTCACAGCCAACCTGGCCATCAACCAGGTAACACGTATTTATCGCTGGGAAAATGAAGAGGCTGACCCTGTTGAGATATATGCTGATTCGCTTGGCCAGCGGCTGGGTGACTCATTCAGCTTAGTAGGTGAAGGTGATGAGGTAACGCTGCTGCTCAGCGGCGGCGGTGCCGAAAAAGTGTCCATATTTAACTGGAATGGTACAGACCTCTCCCTAACAGACGAATTCCCCGTTCCTGCGGGCGTTGCAAGGGGGGGATTTTCTAATGGAACCATTGCTGACAGCGTGATCATTTCAGGAACAGGTACAGCACCGCGCTACTTCAATTTCACCGACGGAACACTCGGCTCCGAAATCACCAGTCCGGACGTTGCAGGCGATGATCTGAATTCATCCATGCTCAATGATCTGATTGAGTATAACGGACGTACTCTTGCCGCTTTTGGCCCCGCATTCAGTAACGGAAAATTCTACCTGCTGGATCTCTCGGATGATGGAGCACTCATCGATGAAATCGGACCTATTGGAGCAAATGAAAATTTGAATAATGCCGGTGGGGTTGTTTTTGATGCCGATAACAACCGACTCTACATGATGGATACAAACAACGCTATCCACGCCTATAACCTTGCCGATTTCTTTCCGCAACCGGTTATTGCAGGCGGAACATTTCCCTACAACCAGATCTCAGCTACGGCAGATGGTCAGATCTTCACAGCTAACCTGGCCATCGGCCAAGAATCGCGTATCTATCGCTGGGAGAGTGAAACCGCAGTACCCGAGTTAATTTTTGCAGATTCACTTGGGCAGCGTCTTGGGGACTCATTCAGCCTCGTTGGAGAGGGTGATGACGTAACGCTGCTGCTCAGCGGTGGCGGTGCAACAAAAGTTTCAGTTTTCAACTGGGACGGAACGGACCTCTCACTAACAGATGAGTTTCCGGTTGCAGCAGGTGAAGCACGCGGTGGATTTTCCAATGGCACGGTAGCCGACAGCGTGATCATCTCCGGAACAGGAACCGCTCCGCGATTCTTCAACTTCACCGACGGCACCCTTGGCTCAGTGGTATCGAGCCCTGATGTTGAAGCTGGAGATCTGAACTCCTCGATGTTGAATGATCTCGTTACAATTGAAGGCAGAACAATCGCCGCATTTGGTCCTGCATTTTCCAATGGGCTGTTTTATATCATCGATCTTTCAGACGGCGGAGCGCTGCTTGAATCAGTAGGTCCTCTTGGAGGAAACGACAACTTAAATAATGCTGGTGGAGTGGTATTTGATGCTGAAAATCAGCGGCTCTACCTGATGGATACCAACAACTCAATAACTGCACTTGACATTAGCGGACTGCTTGCTGATGATACCGATGATCCAATCGCAAATGTGCAGGTAATACACAACTCTGCTGACCCTGCTGCTGCATCGGTTGATATTTTCATCAACGGTGAGCTGGCCGTTCCAGGTCTGGATTTCAGATCAGCCACGGAATTTCTTGAGCTCCCAGCAGGTGTTGAATTCGACATTGTAGTATCTCCCGCTGATGCAGGTATAGAAGCCGGCGTCGAAATTGCAGGTTTGATGCTTGATGAGAACGAAAACTACTACGTAGTTGCCTCGGGTGTGCTGGATCCATCAGAATTTGCTGAGAATCCAAATGAGGTCGAAACAGCATTTTCGCTTGAAATAATACCCGGCGCAATGTTTGCTGCTGAAGATGAAGATACTTTCAGCTTCGTGATCTATCATGGCGTAACGGATGCTCCTTCAGTTGATGCAGCTGTACGTGATGGTGCAACACTTGCAGAAGGTGCAGCCTATACCGATTTCACCGACTACATCAGCGTTCCTACAGGAACATACACGGTGGACATTGCTCCGGCTGGAAGTGATACCCCGGTTGCATCATTCGAGGCTGATGTTTCCGAACTGGGCGGAGCTACAGGTATTCTGCTTGCAAGCGGATTCCTTGTACCCGACAACAACCAGGACGGTGAGGCTTTTGGCCTTCTGCTGGTTCTTGTTGACGGCACGACTGTTCTGCTGCCTGCAATGAGCACAAGCATTGATGACGCACTTTCAGACCTGCCGGTCTCATTCTCGCTTGAACAGAACTACCCGAACCCGTTCAACCCATCAACTAAGATCGAGTACTCACTGCCTCAGGCGGCAAACGTGCAGATCTCTGTGTATAACGTAATGGGGCAGCAGGTGGCAACACTGATTAACAACGAACAGCAGTCAGCCGGATATCACACCGTATCGTTTGACGCCAGCAACCTGGCTAGCGGAATGTACCTGTACAGAATCCAGGCAGGTAATTTTGTCCAGACTCGCAAAATGACGCTCATAAAATAGTAGCGTAGTATGCGGAGGTAACCCTCCCATTTGCATAAAAAAGAAGCCCTCTGATTTTGTCAGGGGGCTTTTTTTATTTCAGTATGTTTTTTGGTGAAAGGCGCATAGACCGAAAGCCTGGTAGAGTCTGTGTTTTAGATATTACGCATAGCGCATGGCGAAAAGAAGACCTTGCAGTCTGGGCCCCGTCCCTATCGGCGACTCCTGTGAGCCTCGGGTTTGAGGCATACGTCAAGAGCACCTGGGGATCTGTTACATTGAAGCTTCGAATACCGGTGAAAAGTGAAAAGCGTACATAAAGTATCAAATTAACTCTTTGCTATAACAAGGATATCTCTCCGCAGCGCCCAGCCAGAAAAGCACTAACGGAACTTCGTCACAGGTGAAAAACTATAAAAATAGAATGTGCCTGTAATCTTTAATCTATCATCTCATCGAACATCTCAATCCTCAAGCTTCGGATTTGGAAAACCAATCGACACCGTATCCTCTGTAAATGGGTCGAATATCTTATCAATCAAATAGGCGAGTTCTCCGCGAAAAACAGGCTGATTGCGATCAAACCTGACTCCCTCTATCCACACACTTAGCCAGTCGCTTGACTGCAGCAGCCCGTAGAATTCATTCGGCAACTCTTCTATACCTTCCCCGGCATCTTCGCCATACCCCGGATCAATATATTGATTTAAAAGATCCGCCAGTTCACCCCGTGTGACTGCGCCACTTTCACTGCCGTCATGCTCCACGCCAATACGTTCCAGAATGGCGCTGTACTCATCCCTTTCAACTTCATCATTAGGATAAAATCGGGTTTCATTGGCCCAGGCAACCGGTATACCTTCACCGCGCATCGCGCCTGTCAGGCCAACACGCTGTATCGGCAAAAAGCTTGGGTGTTCAGGATCTGTGTCCATGTAGGGCATCAGCCACATGCCTGCGTCGAGAAGGACAGTCTGCAGTTCACGAATATCAAGATCTCTGATATCTATGCCCTGCTCCACGCTCATTGCTGCAGCCGCTCCCCCGGCCTGTCCTATCTGCATAACGGCTGGCTGAAGACGGGTTGTGCCGTTTACCACATTCGTAACCGATATATTCTTTTCAGAAGCGATCAATCCATTCAGTTCAGCCGGAACAAGAGAACCGAACGGTATATTGTATGAGGGTATCCCCGGGAATTCAATCTGCTTCGGCACCGGATTCTTCCGCCTGTGGTGATCCACCGGGTAGTCGGCAACGGCAATACCTGTTTTATAAAGAGGCCGCTCATCATATTCATATGGATCCAGGATATCATGAAGGTAGAGTCGGTCTACTCCCACAGCTCTCCGGCTCTCCCTGATGTAGGGTTTCAGAGGAAACAAGTCTTCCGTTGGGAACTCATCATCGGCAAACCCAAGGTTTGTATATCCCCCCTCAGTCTGCATGAAATAGATCCAGCGCCGCGTCATATCCTTTGCCTCTTCATTGATCCGATCCCTCTCTTCGTAGCTTACATCCACATTATTAGCAAAATAGTCATTCCCGATA
>PXDL01000238.1 GCA_003566395.1 Balneolia bacterium
CGTTGTTGAAGAGCAAAATGTTGAAATCAACATTCCGGCGCAGCGCATGGATGAGATGATTTCCCCCTATAGAAAGCGAATCACCGTCGCCGGTTATCACCCAGACGCTCAGCTCGGGCCTCGTGGTTTTCAGCCCGGTGGCGATGGCCGGGGCACGACCGTGGATAGAGTGCATCCCGAAGGTATCCATATAATACGGAAAACGTGATGAACAGCCGATTCCGGCGATAAAAGCAATGTTTTCCTTATCCACGCCCAGTTCGGGCATCAGGTTTTGCACCTGTTTCAGGATAGTGTAATCACCACAGCCGGGACACCAGCGCACATCCTGATCCGAGGCGAAGTCCTTGCCTTTAAGTGCCGGGCGCTGGTTGGAAGTACTTGTTGATTTTCCGTTAGATGACATAGGATATTGGTTCTTAAAGTTAAAATTTGGAAGCGCGCAAAATCGCATCGCAAAGCGAAGAAACCGAAAACGGGACGCCCGTAATGCGGTTATAGCCGTGAAATGTAAACTCCGGAAACTGATCACGCAGCAGCTTGATCAGCTGTCCGTTATTTATTTCCGGAACCAGAATAGTATCGAAGCGGGAAAAGATGCTTTTCAGATTTTTGGGAAACGGACTCAAATAGCGAATATGAGCATGAGACGCTTTCAGCCCCTGCTGATTCACCTCATGCACGGCGGCTTTTACCGAGCCGTAGGTCGATCCCCAGCCCACAACCAGCACCTTGCCGCTTTCTTGGCCTTCATCAATCCGCTGTTCCGGGATGAAGTTGGCAATATTATTCCGTTTCTGTTCACGGATGAGCGTCATGGCGTGATGGTTGTCCGGATCATAAGAGATATCTCCGGTCCCGTCTTCCTTTTCGAGTCCGCCTATCCGATGCTCCAATCCCGGAGTGCCCGGAACGGCCCAGCTTCTCACCAGACGTTTATCCCGATCGTAGGGGCGGAAAGGAGGATCTTCCGGGTCTCGCTTCTCTTTAAATGCCACGCGTATCGGCCCGATATCCTCCGATTTCGGGAACTTCCACGGCTCGGCTCCGTTCGCAATATAGCCGTCCGACAAAAACATAACCGGAATCATGTGCTCCAGAGCGATGCGGGAGGCTTCAAAAATCATCTCGAAACAGTCGGCCGGTGAACAGGGAGCCACCACGGCCAGCGGAGCTTCCCCTGCTCGTCCGTACACGGCCTGTAGCAAATCAGACTGCTCAGTTTTCGTAGGCATGCCGGTAGATGGTCCGGCGCGCTGCACATTTATGATCACCAGCGGCAGCTCAAGCATCATGCAAAGGGTGATGGCCTCCGTTTTCAGGGCGATGCCCGGGCCTGAACTGCTTGTTACCGCCAGGCTTCCGCCAAAAGCGGCTCCGATAGCAGAAGAAACGGCCGCAATTTCATCCTCGGCCTGAAAAGTCCGGATATTATAATGTTTCAGTTTGGAGAGACCGTGCAAAATATCAGATGCGGGAGTAATGGGATACGAGCCCAAAAACATCCCCAAACCGGATTTCTCGGTTGCCGCTGCCAGCCCGATTACCGTGGCTTCGTTCCCGGTAATATTCCGGTACGTGCCGGACTCAATACGGGCGGCAGATACAGAGTACCGTTCTGAAAAAAGCTCCGTTGCCCCGCCATAGGCATAGCCTGCTTTCAGTGCCTTGGCATTGGCATCGGCTATATCCGGTTTGTTGCTGAATTTCTTTCTGATAAAGGTTTCCGTAGGTTTAACATCCCGGCTGAACAGCCAGTAAATCACACCCAGGACAAACATATTTTTGCAGCGATCCACGTCTTTGGGCGGCAGGCCCGACTCTTCCAGAGCGGCACGGGTCAGCTTGGTTACATCCAGCTGAACAAGCCCGAAACCGGACGTCTGAATTTGTTCCAGCGGTTTATCTTCCGGACCGTATTTGGCCAGCGACAAGTCCCTTTTTCCGAAACCGTCCACGTTGGCAATAATAATACCGCCGGCTTTGAGGTATTTCTGATTGGCCTTCAAAGCGGCAGCGTTCATCACAACAAGCACATCGCAGCTGTCGCCGGGCGTGTGAATGGCTTTACTGCCGAAATGAATCTGAAAACCCGATACTCCGGCAACCGTGCCCTGTGGCGCGCGAATCTCGGCAGGGAAATCGGGGAGTGTACTTAAGTCGTTTCCGGCCAGGGCGGTTGTATTGGTAAACTGCGAGCCCGTAAGCTGCATACCGTCGCCGGAATCGCCGGCAAAACGAATGGTGACGTCGTCTTTTTCAAGAATATGTGTTGGCATAGCGTGGTATTAAATATGAAAACGCCTCATGAGCTGCAATCGAATCGATGCTGTCGTAATCTAACTAAAAGTGCTAAATTAACCTTTTTTGATGAACATGACATGAACCGAAAGGTCCTGCGGGGCCCGGAGTAAACTTAGCTATGAGTACAGAATTTCGTCCCGCCAAAATGTGCATTCTTGGTGCCGGCAAAATCGGGGAAGCCATCATTGAGGCCACCCTTTCGACCGGATTGTTTAAACCTGAGCAGCTTTTGGTAACTGCACGGACCCGGAAACGGCTGGAATACCTGCAGACGGCGTTCGGGGTTTCAACCACCGACAACCGCGCCGGCGTTCGCGAAGCGGATGTCATCATCCTTGCTGTAAAACCGCAACTCGCAAAAACCGTTCTCACTGAAGTTGCAGGCGAACTGAACAGCAGTCACCTGCTAATTTCGGTTATGGCCGGGACCACCCTTTCTCAACTCGAGGAGTGGACCGTCGGCTCCTGCCCCCTCATCCGCGCGATGCCGAATACGCCGTTGCGTATTAAAAAAGGGATGACCGCTCTTTGCGGAAACGGGAAAGCGGGAGCGCATCACCTGAATTTCGCAGAGTCGCTTTTTAATACGATGGGGCGAACACGCATCATGGAAGAGCGGCTTTTTGATGCGGTTACCGGCCTGAGTGCAAGTGGTCCGGCCTTTATCTATATCATGATAGAATCTCTGGCTGAAGGCGGAGTTAAGGCGGGCATCCCCCGCCATCTTGCCACCGAGCTGGCGGCTCAGGCGTGCCTGGGCTCGGCCTCCATGGTACTTGAAACCGGAAAACATCCGGCCGTGCTGAAAGACGAAGTAACCACACCGGCCGGCTGCACCATCGACGGTATTTTAAAACTGGAAGAAGGCGGAATTCGCGTAACGCTGATCAAAGCCGTGGAAGAGGCGGCCCGGAAAGCGGGTGCACTCGGTAAAGAGGAGTCTTGAATCAGGCGTTAACTGTAGTTGCGTTCCAGACCGGAATATCCAGAAATTTAGCCAGTTCACGCGCATCATCTACCAGGGCATAGCCATTTCCATGTGCCAATACGTTCAGACGGGATGCATCCTTAAGAATCAGGTTCAACTCGTACACATAGTACGACCTGCTGTTTTTTCCGCTCCCCTGCTTCCACCGGCGCAAAATTTGAAGCGCATGGATATCTTCAAGTTTTGCGGCATGCTTAAGTTCGGCCACATTATGTACGGTTTCCGGACTTTTTCGCCCCGCCCAGTAGTAACCGTTCGATTTGTCGAAAACGATCGGAGCGCTGAATGTCCTGAGCATAACACCTCCTACGATGGCAAATAAGGAACCTATACCCAGCAGCATATACTCGGGTTCAACTTCTGCACCGGTTATGATTCCGGAATTCTGCAGAAACCACACAACCATCCCCAGCCCGAGAACTAAAAAAATGGCCGCAAATATTTTTGTAAAGATGGTCGGTTTGAACTCATAACGGTTCGGGGTTTCGTTATCAAGGGTGTGCGACTTAAAGCTCGACGAATTCCGGGAGATAGCATTCCACATGGTGTTCATCGCTATTTCGTCGTTGAATTGAGACGGATCGAAGGCCGATACAGGATTTAACTCTTTAAATTTTTCTTTGATGCGTTCAATCATGGAATCCCCTTTTTTGTGTTTTTAATACGGTTGATAGAAGGATCAGGAAGCCGTTTGTTCCTTTTCGGTCGTGGAACCGTTCAGTCCGGGCAGCGATCTATACACGGAGTAACCGGCATAGACAAATCCAAAAACAAGATAGAACAGCACCTTATGCGGCTCCAAAGCATAATCCGGAACCGAGGAAAAAAAGTAGCCCATCATCAAATCAAAAAGGCAGAGAGCCCCCACCATCATCAGGGTCTTTTGGATAAAAAGCTTCATGGGTCGAGACTTTAAGTTATTCGATTTCATCACCAGAGAGGTTTAATATACCAATTTTGTATCACTTAACTACCAAAATTCCATGCAGTTGAACATCCTAACGCTTCGGAAAGCATAAAGCAATTTAGCAGGATACAGTACCGGCCAATTTTACGACAGACTATCTGCAGCTTCCAGGAATGCAGATACAGATGCAGATTCACAACTTATCCCGACTCCCATATAAAAACCGCACATAGCCGATTTCGGCTGCGTTTTTCATCAGCTCTACATTCAGCCATGCGATGATATCACGAAACGGGCAATCGTTGAGCGGCCAGGTGGAAAGCGTTGATGCGGCAACTTCTTCATCCCTCAGGCCGGACACCTTCTTTACCCATTCGTTTTTGAGCT
This sequence comes from Balneolia bacterium, assembly GCA_003566395.1. Taxonomy (GTDB): domain Bacteria; phylum Bacteroidota; class Rhodothermia; order Balneolales; family Cyclonatronaceae; genus Cyclonatronum. Next base: position 4,587 of record PXDL01000238.1, read on the forward strand.
TCTCGAAGTGTTCTCTGAGATGGTCGGCAGAACCTTTCCACTCAATAGTGTCTTTTTCAAGGGTGCCGTCACCAAAAGAATGATTGAGCACCATCGACCACCAATAATCAATATGCCATGTGATCCAGGCGATGTTGGGCGGACCGATATCGTAATCCTCCTTTTCCGGGAAATCAACATTCCAGCTGCCTTGTTCCGTTTTTCTGACGTAAAGCCCTTTTTCCGACGGCTCCCACAAACACTCCTCTGTGGTCAGCCCTTCCATACGATAGGCAAGCAATTGCCACGAAATTTCAAATTGTTTGAGCAGACATTGAGTTAGGGTATTGCCGGACTTATTCATGGGATTGATACTCAGGGTTTTGAAACATTGCAGTACGGATTATTGATTTTGCGCAAGATACACTTTTCATACCGTCAGGGAACTATCGTGTATATCCCCTTCCATCCAAACCCCTCCAACCGGTTTCAAGGGTTGGACCTCAACTTTCGCAATTCCTCAAATTCCAGGTATATGAGTACACTGCCGACATCTTCATATTTATCGAAAATCATCTCGACACCCCTTGAGGCCAGGGTGGTGGAAACCGAAACGTGCGAACAAACATACTTCCCCAAAACGTATTTGTCATTTGCCCTTTACACGTCTGATTTAACGATTTGTAAGATTCCGCGACGTAACGATTTACGATCTGCTATTCGAACCTGCCAACGAATACCGTCCTTGAGAAAAATGGCGTTAAGAACCGACACGCAGTGTAGCGTTAAGAAAAAAATACGTCCGCTGAATAACCACTATAATTCATCTGAGTGCTGTGGAGCTTTATTTTTTTTAGCGTAACGAAGTGCGGTTTAGCCTTTTTTCTCCAGACGGCGGTTTTTGGGTACCTTTTGTCCGCACAAAAGGTACAATGAATTAA
>PXDL01000294.1 GCA_003566395.1 Balneolia bacterium
CCGACTGGATATTATTAGGTACTTCCGACGACGGGCCAACTCCAGGTTTCGGTGCTGGACATGAGATTAATGCACTATACTGGCAGCTTGATGAAGACTTTCTTTATTTCGCTATTGCTGGAAACGTACAAGACGGGAATTCAATAATTCTATTTATTGATACAGAACCAGGTGGTTATGGCACAGCAGACTATGGGAGATCAGATGCACCAGCAGGAATCAATAATCTCAATTCAGGGATAAATTTTAATGGTGACTTTGCAGCCAATTATGGCATTAGAATAGGTTCTTCGCTTGAAGGTAATTACTTTCTTGATCTGTACACTTTAAGTGGTACAGCAGGAGACGGAGGAGGACCAAACAATTTCTTGGGAGATGCAAATAGTGATGAACTTGGCGCTAATCCAGCTAACTCTGACCAAACACGTGGTTTTGAGTTCAGAATACCCCTTAATGATATCGATTTTGATGAATCACATGCTTTAAAAGCATTTGCGATGTATGCCGGTAATAGTGGTTTTTTATCAAATCAGTTTATCACAAGAGCTGGCTCAGGGCAAGGAAACTTTGGGGGTGGAGCGGTCAATTTCGACAACGAGCCCCCTTCATTTGTTAATTTGGAGATTATATCCACCAATGATGGTGATTATACGGATGCCAGCAACTGGAATATTTTAAGGTCACCAGATACTGATGGCAGCAGAGTAACGATTGATTCTGAAATCACGTTAAATAGTAATGTAACAGTATCGTCTTTAACTATAAATTCCGATGCTGAATTCACCGCCACCGACGGCTCAGACCGCACGCTTACAATCGTGAAGTCTTCACCAGGCGATGAGGTTACATTCACCAATAACGGCACATGGAGTAACGGTGCAGCCAATAGCACAGTAGTTTTCTCAGGTGAACCTGATGCAGGCGACGCCCGGCACCAAATTCGAGGTACATCAACAACAGAGTTTTATAATATTACAGTAAATAAAACAGACGGCGGCAGCAATGTTGGTGTTGATATCCAGAACGCAGTCGTACTTAATGAATTTACAATCGGTAACGGTGGTTTTATAGCCGAAGATTTACCAGCAGGATTCTACGATGAAGATGCTATTTTAAGATTTAATCAGGGAGAAGATGCCACGTTTAACGTAAGTGAAGGTGACAGAACCTGGTCAACTACAGAAGTACCAAACAGTATTACAATTTCATCCGGAACTGTTAATCTCCAGCGTCCTCGTGAATTTGATCAGACGCTATTGATTGAAGATGGCGGTGCATTAACAGTCGATACTGATGGCCATACCGGAAGTTTGACGGTGCTTGAAGGTGGTGTAATCAGAAATGAAAGTGGAGGTAGCATTACAACGGCTGATAATGTGACTATTGCATCCGGTGCTTTTTTAATCAATGACGGCACCATTACAGGTGACATTACATTTCAGCGTATCCTCGAAAGCCCCGATTTCGATAGTGAGTCAGATCCGCCTGTTACAGGCCATTGGGTATCTATGGGCTCACCTGTTGCGGGTAATTTTGCTGGTGCCGGTGGGTTACTCGATAAGATTTGGACTCAGGGGTTTGATGGCTCAAATGACAACTCTGCGAATGCACAACAACGACCGAATGTAATCTATTTTGATGAAACTATTCCAGGAGATTGGGATGAGGTAAATAAGTTTGTTGCACCGTCTTCAAACGCAATAACCGCTGGCAGAGGGTTCTTTGTTTACTTATTTGAGAGAACAGAAAGAGACAGTGAAGATCCCTCTACAATTGTAGATTATACTGAGCCATTTCAAATTGCAGGAACGCAGAACAGCTCTACTTCTGCATTCCCATTTCCTGTTACATACTCAACTGATGAAGCCACACCGGAACTTCAGCGAGGTGTAAACCTGATCGCTAACCCATGGGCAGCACCAATAGAGTGGAATGACGGGGACTGGACTAACTCTGCTAATTTTAATAGCCATATTTATATCTATAATCCTGAAACAGATGCAGTTGAACCTCACGAGGAAAATGCAGGATTTTTCATTGCACCATTTCAGGGTTTCTATGTGGTGGGATTGAATACTAATGCCGATGAGCTAAGTGTACAACCTGCTGCAAGAGGAGTAACCTCGGGTGATACTCACGTTAATACAACTGTTGAAAAACCTGCAATTGAGCTAAGTGCATCAGTCGGTGAATTTACATCTTCATCGAGAATTAGATTTGGCGAAGAATTTGAAGTAGGCTTGGACAGAAGGGATGCGTTTGCATTTAGCCCTATGACAGGTAGTTTCGCCCTAATGTTTACTATGGCTGATGATGCAGCTTTATCAGTAAACAGTCTGCCTGTTGAGTTCGCCAACCCAATTTCTATACCCCTCAGCTTGTCTGCCTACGATAACTATGAGCCCGTTTCTGGAATTGCACAAATTGAATGGGATGTTTTTTCAACCATTCCAGCAGATTGGGAAGTATTGCTGATCGATCATGAAAATGGTTCGGTAACGGACATGCGTGATGCTGAAAAATACTCATTTGAGTTGACCACTTCAGGTAACCTTGCCAAAAGCTCAGATGGTTTGTTCAAAGTGAAACAGCCTATGGTGAATGCAAGAAGTTTTGAGCAACGTTTCGAAATTGTTGTTTCTCCCGAAGCATCTACATCAGCTCCTGCTGACAGCGATTTGCCGCAGAAGTTAGCCCTCAGCCAAAACTATCCAAACCCGTTCAACCCGGTTACGCAGATCAGCTACGACCTGCCCGAATCCGCGGATGTGCGTCTGGAAGTCTATAACGTACAGGGCCAGCGCGTAGCCACGCTCGTAAACGGCACCCAAAACGCCGGCACCCACCAGGTCAGTTTCGATGCCGGCCGCCTCGCCAGCGGCGTGTACCTCTACCGCCTCCAGGCAGGAAACACGGTGCTCACGAGAAAAATGATGTTGGTGAAGTAATTCAAAATTCAAAATGTAGATTCGTAGCGGAGCGAAGAACCGCGCAGCGCTTTCAAAATGGCCGGTTCGCGGATGTTTCCGTGGATCGGCCACTTTTTTATCAGGAACCATCGGTCCGAATAGCTCGCCGCATATCGTGCAACTAATTGATCCTGAATTACTTCCAAACCCTGATTGCGGGATGACGTAGTTGGGGCGCCGGGAAATGGCTTCGATTTTTGCAATCGATAAACTCCCCAACTCCCCAACTCCCCAACTCCTAAACTTCTCAACTTTTCAACTTCTCAACTCCTAAACTCCTAAACTCCCCAACTCTAAAAAAAAGAGCATTTTCTTGACCTATTCACACTTAAATAGTAATTTGAATTTTGCACGTATCAGGCCGTGAGGGCGACTTTTACTTCATTCTTTTATTACTTCACAAACATCGGGCAGCCAATTCTATGATCAGAACACTACACATCAGCTTGAGTATTGTATTTCTATTGTTTGCTGGAGGCATTGGCAGTCAATCAGTTGCGCAGGTTACGGTGGCGGCGGATGATGCTTCAAACTATACGACGTGGGGCGCATCAGATAACAGCGGCGGCTATGGATTCGGCGACTGGGTTTTTAACACGAGTGGTGTCGGTAACGTTTTTGTGGGAAGTTCCACGCCGCACGGTGGATGGACTAACAGCATTAATTCTGACGGCCAGGCGCTCGGATTGTGGAATTCGGGCGGTGCGGCTACGGTCGCGCGGCGAGTTGTAAACCCTGATAGCTGGGGCCCGGGCGCGCAGCTATCGGTTCAGGTGTCATACCGCTTTACAGGCACAAAAGGAATTAACATTCAGAACGCATCCGGCTCAAATCTCTATTTCCTGGATATCAGAGATGATAATTTGGTGCATACAGGAGGATCAAGATCACAAACAGCGTGGACGAATCAGCGCGAATTTGGCGAGATTCTGAACATCGTTTTTACTCAGAATGAGAGTTCGATATCATATAATATCTCGGGTATTCATCCCTCAAGCCCTATAATTTCAGGAAGCGTCAGCGGAACGCTTCATCAGATCACGTTTTTTAACAACGCCAACGAAGGCGGCGACGACCAGAATTTCTACATCAACAATTTCGAAATTAACAAGCCGGGCGAAGCCGAAATAAACGGCCCGCGTGGATGGCGCGTGCTCAGCTCTCCGGTTGAAACAACGTACAACGATCTGATCGGCCACCTATGGACACAGGGTTTTCCCGGATCAGACGGCGAGCAGGGGTTTTCGAACGTCCGCGTGCTTGAAGGCGGAGCCGCGCAGGACCCCTCGAGTTATGTGAGTATTGGTCACATCAACGATCCGGTAGAATCCGGCCGCGGATTCCTGATGTTCGTGTACGAACTGGATAATCCCACGACAGGAGAGGGCACCTTCCCGAAAATCCTGAACGTAAGCGGCACCGAACCCGGTGAAGACGTATCCGTTCCGGGCCTGAATCCCGGCGTTGATGTCTATAGCATGATTGGTAACCCGTTTCTTTCAGCCATCGACTTCGACAGTTTTTCCCGGGATCAGGTTTACGGTACCGTCTGGGCCTACGATTATTCGGTTCCGGGATTTATCTCCTATAACGGCACGGGCGGCGACCTCACCGACGGCCTGATTGGTCCTTTTAACGGATACTTCGTGAGGTCAACAGGCGCCACGCCGGAGCTTACGATTCCGCGAAGTGCAAAAAGCAGCGCAACAGGAGCTGAGCTTCTCAATACCGAACAGCCGCGCTCCATTCGACTCCATGCAGAATCAGAAAACGGCCCGCACAGCAGCGCCTGGATCACCTTCCGTGATTCCGATGAAGAGCTCAGCGCCGATCAGTTTTATCCGCTGGATTACCGCGCTTTTATGACACTTTTCACCGCCGATGAAGATCAGGCGCTGGATATCCGGAATTTGCCGTACGAGTTAGCCGGAACCGTAACCTTACCGCTTCACCTCGAAGCATGGCAGCCCGGAGAACAGTCCGGCTTCGAACCTATGACCGGCTCCGTGATGCTTACCTGGCCCGAGCTAAACAATATTCCCCCGGACTGGAACATCACGCTGATGGACACCCAAACCGGCGAGGTCATCGACCTTATGTACGCCAACAGCTACGAATTTACGCTGGATGCGCCCAAAAATGCGGCCACGCTGACACACAAAGTCGCGCTGCGTTCCCCTGATCTAAGCGAAAAATCCCCCGCGCGCTTCAACCTCATTCTCTCCCGGCAAACCACAAGCACCCCGGCCGATAGTGATCTGCCGCGCGAAATCACCCTGAACCAGAATTACCCGAATCCGTTCAACCCAACGACGCAAATCAGCTACGACTTACCCGAAGCAGCTGACGTGCGCCTCGAAATATATAACGTCCAGGGTCAGCGCATTTCCACGTTAGTCAACGCCCGTCAAACCCCCGGCACCCACCACGCCACCTTCAACGCCGGCACCCTCGCCAGCGGCGTGTACATCTACCGGCTCCAGGCGGGAAACACGGTTCTCACGCGGAAAATGATGTTGGTGAAGTAAATTCA
>PXDL01000345.1 GCA_003566395.1 Balneolia bacterium
TAATTGACATGCTTGCCGAAGGGGTTGGTTCAGGCGTTGAAGGATGGCTGAATGTTCTTGAAACATCTATACTTGACCTCGAAATGCAGGCGGAAATTTTCTATATCGAACAACCCGATCTAAGACAAAATCCGGAATTGAGTATAGAGTTGACCAACATCCTTCAGCGTCTTGATTATTTGCGAGAGCGCAGACAGGAAAAGGTATCCGTTCAGGCGAAAAATCTTCGTGAACTCCAAGGGTTGAACGAAGCAGCTCTTACGACCTACCTTACAGATTTACGCCGTGAGATCAGAGAAAATGAAGCTATTTTGGTAGATCTTGGCAAACGGCTGGATTTTGTACAGCAAAAAGCAGGTGAACTTCAGCAGGACATTGTAGAAGTAATGGGCCAGAGCGCGGAGCTGCAGCGCATGAAAAGAAATATGGAGATCAGCGAACAACTGTACATAAGCCTGCTACAGCGCCTTCAGCAAACCCAGATTGCTATTCGCTCGGAAGTTAGCCGTGTACGGGAAATCAGGCCTGCATTTGTACCGGGAGCGCCTGTTAGCCCAAACAGACCGAGAAACTATGTAATGAGTTTATTGCTGGGTGCATTACTTGGCGCGGGAATTGTTCTTATGAGAAAGTTTCTGGATGATCAGGTACACGAACCCGAGCAACTTCGCAAAGCCGGCTTTAATGTTATCGGCGTTATACCCGATCTCAGCGATTATATCAAAATCCATTTCAAGAATACACCCTTCGTTCCTGTCAAAGGCAGACAGATCGACGTAAACCTGGTTCCGCTGATTGACCCCATCGCAGCAGGCTCCGAAGCCTACCGAAGGTTACGTACCAATGTTGAGTTCAGCCATGTTGACCATGAGTTGAAGACGCTCGTGATTACCAGTTCCAAACCCGCAGAAGGAAAAAGCCTGACGGCCATAAATCTCGGCCTTACATTTGCTCAGTACGGAAAACGAACCCTTGTTATTGACTGTGATCTTCGCAAACCAACTGTGCATAAAAAATTCAGTCTTGAAAAGGCCCCCGGTGTTTCTGATATACTCTTCGAAAAAACTACGTTCGAAGACACTGTTGTAGATACCGGTATCGATAACTTCCATGTTCTTACTGCCGGAAACAGTATTCCCAACCCGGCCGAGGCAATGGGTTCGGAACGGATGGAAGCTTTCCTTGAATCACTGAAATCAATCTATGACATTATTATTATAGATACGCCCCCGCTTTTGGTTGTCTCCGATGCCATACCTCTTGCCGTACAGTCCGACGCCACCCTGCTTGTCAGCCGTGCAGAACTGACGGAACTCGAGATACTCAAGGAGACCCGCCGAGACCTGCGTGAAATAGGTGTTGAAATAATCGGCACTATCCTGAATGGATTAGACTTCAGCAAAGGTCAGACTTATTATAAATACAATTACAAGTACAATTATGCTTACAAAGACCATAAGCTGGATTACCAGTCCAAAAGTTCTTAATGCGTAAACCTAATTCTAATCGTAACTATATCTCAACAAATCTTCCCCGGACAGAATTAAAATGACATTACATAAGCTTGGTGTTTTAGCTGCAATCTGTATCCTTTCTCCCTTCGCCCTGATATTATTCACTTTTGACAATTCCGAAGCTCAGGATTTAAGCCGTATAGAACAACTGCGGGACCAAATGCCCAACCACTTCACCTTTGTACGATCAGGTGAGCCGAGTATTCGGGTAGTTGTAGTCGGAACCGTTTTACGGCCGGGTACCTATGAAGTAAGAAAAGGCACCGATCTGAATACTTTGTTTTTATATACCGGGGGCCCAAGCCAGATTGGTACTCGAACCCGAAGAAGATCACCAGATGTGAACATGTTTTTATCACGTGAACAGGCTGGAGGCCGCAGAGTGATTTTCAACACAACTTTCCGTGACTATATAGATGAAGATGTTGAGTTTCCGGAGCTGCAAAATCTTGATATGATCATTGTTGAGACAGATCCGGTGCCGCCGGCTCTATGGCGAGAAGTACTTGCTATCGGTGCCCAGATTCTTGGCGTTATAACATCCATCATTGTACTCCTTTGGAGATATGACAGACTTGGTAGAGACAGAAACTAATTAATCTGAACGCATGTCTTCCTATCAGGCCCATCCTTCGGTATATATCGACCAACCGTGCAGTATTGGGGAAGGAACTAAGATTTGGCATTTTTCTCATGTTCAGGAAGGTGCACGTATTGGAAAAAATTGCGTGCTCGGCCAAAATGTGAATATTGCCAATGATGTTATTATCGGCGACAGAGTTAAGATTCAGAATAATGTTTCAGTATATACCGGAACGACCATAGAAGATGACGTTTTTCTTGGTCCGAGCTGCGTACTCACAAACGTGAGTAATCCACGGTCACAGGTAAACAGGCGGGAACTTTATGAGAAAACCCTGATTCGCCGCGGAGCGACAATTGGTGCCAACGCTACCATAGTGTGCGGAATCACGCTGGGAAGGTATTGCTTTATCGCAGCCGGAGCCGTTGTTACCAAGGATGTGCCCGACTACGCCCTGATTGCAGGCACACCGGGCAAGCAGAAAGGATGGATGAGTCGCCACGGACACAAACTAACATCACCCGGCACGAAAGGTATCTTCACCTGTCCCGAATCCGGCCTGCGATACAAAGAGCTATCCAATCAGGAGCAACCCTCCCTTTTTTGTATTGATCTGGATGAAGAAAGTCCGCTGCCGGAAGAGCTTAGCAGGGGCAAGAAAACCTACGGCACATATAAGGATTAAACTACTTCCGGCCCGGTAATCCATCTCCGGCTCTGTTGTCTCCATTGCTCCAAATCGCTATAATGTGCGTACAGCATTCGGCTTGACAATATGGGAATTCAAAGTTTGACGTCTGGAGTCGAATGCTACGTTTTATATCGCTTTTCACTAAACATTCTGAACAATAGAAACGCCTCCTTCCATATCCAACCGTTCTATTGGGTTATTTGGTGCAACCGGCATCGGAATCGGTGCAATGGTGGGCGGGGGCATTCTTGCACTGGCCGGAGTTGGTTTTTCAGTAAGCGGCCCTTCGGCGATTCTTGCGTTCGTGTTAAACGGCCTAATAGCTTTTGTTACGGCCCTTAGCTTTGCCGAGATGGCGGCCTCCAACCCCCAATCAGGAGGCACTTACACATATGCAAAGAAAGCACTTACGGTAAATGTAGCTTTTGGTGTAGGATGGATTGTTTGGTTTGCCTCCCTGGTTGCGGCCGTACTGTACGCCCTTGGATTCGGAGCCTTCGCTTATTTCGCTGTTCAGCAATTTATTCCTGAAGACCACTTCCTGAACAGCCTGCCCGGAATTACTACCGTCCTCGGCATCACAGCCATGTTGTTTTATACCATCAGGCTTATACGTTCCAAAGGAAGCGGTGGACTTATTCCCAACATCGTTAAACTGACTGTTTTTACCGTTCTGATTGCAGGTGGTCTGGCTGTAATGGTTCAACGACCTTTCGCTGAAGTCGCACAAGGTTTTCAACCTTTTTTCTCCGATGGATTTTTCGGACTTCTGGCAGCTATGGGTTACACCTTTATTGCAATGCAAGGGTTTGATCTAATTGCATCAGCCGCAGGTGAAATTAAAGACCCGGAGCGCACGATTCCCAAAGCTATGTTGGCTACACTTGCCGTGGGTATCGCGATCTACATCCCGCTGCTTATTATGGTCGCTACAATAGGTATGGCCCCGGGAGAATCCATCACAGAGGTAAGTACGGCCTATCCCGAGACCGTGGTAGCTATCGCTGCTGAGAACTACCTCGGTGCTTTTGGATTTTGGCTCGTTATCATCGGCGGCATCTTTTCGATGCTTTCAGCTTTGCAGGCCAACCTGTTTGCCGCCTCTCGTATTGCCCTGGCCATGGCGAAAGACCGGACGCTTCATTACCGGCTTTCAAAAATCCATAAAACGCATGGCACCCCTGTAAACGCTGTCATCCTAACCGGGCTGATCGTTGGCCTGCTGATTCTTGTTTTGCCGGATGTCGCTGCTGCCGGCGCTGCATCCAGCCTTATTTTTCTCATCACCTTTGCCCTCGCGCAGGTCATAAATATCCTGATGCGAAAGCGCAGCTTTAAAAAGAGCGAAACTTTTCGGATTCCTTTTTACCCGTCCCTGCCGATTGGCGGTACGGTAGCCTGTATCGGTCTTGCTCTGTTTCAGGCCGTTGCAGAACCTTCGGCCGGCATCATTTCGGGTATATGGCTCCTGCTCGGCATGATTCTCTTTATCTCCTTCTTCGTGCAGCGCGCACAAGTAATTGATGCATCCGAAGAAGCCCTTGATCCCGACCTTGTTCGGCTCCGCGGCCTCAGCCCTCTTGTACTCCTTCCGATTTCAAATCCCGCAAATGCTGAATCAATGGTTTTTGTGGCTAATGCGCTTGCACCTCCGTTGGTAGGTCGCGTACTCCTTCTTTCTATCATTATTCCATCGCGAGAGAAGGATGAAATTACCTATCGTCTGGAGAACAACCGAAAAGCCATGCAATATGCCCTTAACGCATCCATTACCTCCGGCATGAAGCCTGATGCCCTTACGACCATTGCCAACGAACCCTGGGAGGAAATAGCCCGGGTTGTTAAAGTCCATAATTGCCGGAGTATGCTGCTCGGGCTCAGCAGTTTTAGTGACGAAAACACAAATGAGAACCTTGAAAAGCTGGTTCATAGCGTTAATTGTGATGTCGTTGTGTTTCGCCAGCCGTACGGCGGATGGAAAATAAGTGAAGCCCGCAAAATACTTATTCCAGTGGCCGGTTTCACCAGTCATGACGCCTTGCGGGCACGTGTGGCTGCCAGCCTTTGGCGCACGTCACAGCCCGAAATCACCTTTGTGAATATTCTCAAAACTGATGCTTCGGAAAAAACGATAAACACGAATAAGCGCAATCTGGATCGCTTTTCCGGACGTATTATTCCGGGTAAAACCAATACTGAAATTATTCTTTGTGATGATGTACAACAAAAACTCATCGAGCTAACCCGAATGCATGATTTGGTCATTATGGGCCTTGGAAAAGCAAGCTCGGGTCAACGTGCTTTCGGTCCCATCCCGATCAGTATGGCCAGAGAAACCGAAACAGCGCTTATTTTTATAAGCCACAAAAGTTAGCGTCCTATCAGGCTAACGCTGATGATCATATACGGGGAGATGGAAGACAGAAGTCGGAAATCGGAAGTCAGCGGACCGTGGTCGTTGGGGGAAAACGCCTTCCAACCCCCTAAATGATTGGACCATTCTAAACTTGAAAGCCATACAGGAGACTTGTCAAATTCACGGCTTATTGCTTTGTTTCTTGTGAAAGTAACTTAGAAGCCGTTCCGTGGCGGATTCCTCCTGCGGATACTGCAAATTCCTGAAAACCAGTAATCTTCAGGAATGAATCCAGGATGATCAGCCCGCTGAGAACAATATCGGCACGGCCTTCCATTACAA
>PXDL01000110.1 GCA_003566395.1 Balneolia bacterium
AAATATCCAGGCTCACCCCGCTGTACACGTACCGGTGATCCAGTATCAGCTCCGATTTTGTCGGCGAACAGGATAGCAGCAAAAACGCCGCCAGCAGCATGGAAAAGATGGATTGATGTTTTATAAAATGTGGGATTTGCAGATGAGGTTTGTGTATGATACGGGAATTTTGGGTTTTGAGCGTGAGGAAATTTTTGGGGGGATGACTTCTTCGTATTCAAAGCTCCCAGGTTTTCTATCCTGTCACCGGAACATTTCTCCACCAGCCCGGTTGATTCTTTTATCTTATTTGCAACAACCTGATTTTAGTAAAAATATCAAAATCATAAAAAATACCTGAATGAAACCTGCTATAGCTTTTTTAATATCATATGCAGCTTGTCTGGGATTATCCTGCAGCGGTGCCAATGAAGAGACGGGGGAAGAGAAGCACATTGCTTTCGAAGAGGCTTTTATTCTAAGTGAAAAAATTACTTTACCCAAAAAGATTTTCGGAGATTTATCCCATTTAGTTCGGGCGGATAATGGCGACATGATCATCTTTGATATGAGCCAGAGCAGAACGTGGTTATATCTGGAAGAAAGCTATGAATGGGTCGAAATTGTACTTGAAGAGTGTCATCCGGGGATTGATACATTTATTATTGGTACTGCTTTTTCTGATGATCATATTTTTCTTATCAATTCACCGTCTCTTTCCGTTCACAGTTTTTTTAGGGATGGCAGCTGTGGTAGTCGGCTTAAGGATAATATTCCAATTCCGGATTTCATATCAGGCCTGAGCGACGGTTTTCTGGGATATGCAACTCGTGCAGGAGAGTACATACCGTACCTGACTCGCTACGATCATTCAGGAAATCCAATCTGGGAAGTTGCATTTGAAAACCACCCGAACCCTGTATTTTCACATACCGTGATTGGTGGTGGTATAGCGGTAAGCGGTGATAGCTTAGCGATTGTCACGAGTTCATCCGCACCGGAATCACACAAGTTGGACATTCAAAACGGAGCCTTTATTGGCTCAAAAAAAACGTCTTTTAATGAGATTTTCCGAGGTGTTAATCCGGATTTTGATGAACGCGCTTTCAAAGAAGATAGATGGAGTTGGTTGCGGGAGATCGGTTCGCATATGATAGTAGCGGGAACTGGTTTGATGAGCAAAGATTATCTTGTTTTCGCCACCCCTGTGATGTCACCAGAAGAAAATGAAGGAGATTATTATCTCATTTACCGATTATCTGATAAGGCTGGTTTCTATACACGTATACCCGAGGGAAACAACTGGTCAGGTTTCATCAGCGGGGGATACATTCATGAAATTCATCATACCGGTGAAAAAATAGAACTTCATATTTATGAAATCAATGAAGAAAGTTTTCCATGAATTCATTGAAGTAAACTGAAATCTAATAAACCCAACTCAGTGGTCTAAACATTGGGGAGTACTTCACGCTAATTCTCAATCTCCTTAGTACGTTGTTCATTATCACGATACCACGAGGATGATTTATCTGTGCAAGTTATATGAGTGTAGCTTATGATGTCTGAATTCGTTGGTCGGAAAAAGAATAGCTACGAAAACTTTCCGAAAATCCTTGGGAGTCTCGCCCCAAAGGATTGATTTTTCGGCAGAATCGGACACTCAAATGTTAATGAGCCCATCTTAATCTCATTAATATAGTGTCATTCAGCATATACAACCATACAATTAATTGGTATTAAGCTTATAAATATTAATTGCATATCTGAAATCGCCATTCTCTTCTTCTGTAAGCGTTAATACATAGATTTCTTCACCATAGGATCCCAATATGGTATAGTCTTGTGGCAGCTCTATAGTTTGAGATATGTTTTTATCTTCGCTCATAATCGAAACATAGTACATATCTTCAAATGGGTTAAAAAACGTTTGGAGAAAATAATTTGGTTCGACATGAAACAAGCCTACTGTTACCGAATGATTTCCAAGATTATTAAATTCGTGAAAAAGGTCGGCTGCATTATTTGTTTCTCTGATATCTTTTGATGGTGTTTTAAATTTGCCAGAGGTATTCTCCATAAATAGTTTAACCGCTTTATGAGCAGGATCGTAGCGATATATATCAGATGAAGCTGATGTTGAGAAATAAATATGTTTTTTATCAGATACTATTCCGCCTCCTTCCATTCTTCTTGATAAGACAGGATAGTTTATATCTTCAAAAGACACTTCATTTAGAGTGTTTAGATTTGAATCATATTCAATTACATATATTATTTCATCTTCCCACGGCTTATAGGTTACTCCAATAAATTTATCGTGAAATCCTGTAATAAAAAAAGGGGCTATAAATCTATCATTTCCTGTCCCGATACAAGTACCATCAAATTCAAACAGATAGGATTGAATATGGGAATTAGTTAATAGTGTCTTTTTGTTATTAAACCTTTCCGAAAGCCTGGATGAGCTTTACAACATGGCGGTGTCGGTTCCCGGATCGGCGCGCCAGCTGAAACTGCGGGATATCGCCACCATTTCCGTAGAGGATTACCCCGCTAGATCGCTTCGCCGGATTAACGGATCAACCGCGCTGAGCATTAATTTTGTGAAGGAAGGGGGATCCGACGCGCTCGGCCTGGCAGAACAGATTCACGCCGATATGGAAAATATTCGGGATATTCTGCTTCCGGGCATGGAGCTGCGCCTTGAGCTCGACGTAACCGAGCAGCTGCGCGGTCAGCTTTCCGAACTGCAAACCCAGGCGCTGGTCAGCCTGCTTTGCGTATTTCTTGTGCTGCTGATCTTCATCCGCCGCCTCAGGGCTCCGTTTGTGATTCTTGGCAGCATCATCTTTTCAGTTATGGTCAGCGTGTTTGCGCTGTGGTTGATGGGCTTCACGATCAACATTCTCACGCTTGCAGGCCTGACGGTTGCGCTCGGTATGATCATCGATAACGCTATCGTTGTTTTCGAGCAGGTAAACCCGGGGCTGCCCGGAAGCCGGGAAGCGCGACTTAAACACGTTCGCCGGGAGCTTTCACACGCGGTGGTGCCGGTTTTAGGAAGTACGCTTACCACGATCGGAATCTTCATCCCGCTGTTTTTTACACTGGAAACCCTGCAGATGTTTCTGGTGCCGCTGGCCGTTGCGCTCTCCTTTACGCTCATCGCCTCGGTGCTGATTTCCCTCACCTGGATTCCATACGCGCTGATCTGGCTCACTCCTCAAAAAGCGGGCAAGCCGGTAACCGTAAAAAGCCGGCTTCGTCAGCTTGGCGACGGCTTCAACCGCCGCCTGAACCGTTTTTTGATACGCTTTTTTGCCATCCGCTACCAGCTGCGCCGGCTGCTCTATATCGCGGTTATGCTGCTGATCGGAATTCCGCTGTTTCTGATCGACACCCCGGAGTGGGACACCTCCGCAAATGACGAAGAGGAGGCGCGCCCGGCATTATGGCAACGGGCCGCCCTGCTCTATTTCGACAACCGCGATTCCATTGATCCGTGGATCGGGGGCGTCAGCTACCGGTTTGCCAATCAGGTCAGCTTCAGGCCGCCCTGGGGCCGCGGATTCGGTGAATCCATCCATGTTTCCGTAACTCCGCCGCAGGGATCACCGCTGGAAGAGATCGATAAAATCATTCGCAATTTCGAAGCGCTTGGCGATAACTACAGCGAGGCGCTGCTTTTCTACGAAACCGACGTTTCCGAATATCACGGCGCCCGCGTTCGGTTTCATATCGACCCGGATTATCTGTTTAATCCCATGCCGTATATCCTATATGCGGAGGCGGCCTACCTGGCGGCGCGTACCGGAAATGTGCGCATCTCCGTAAGCGGCCTTAGCGACTCGTATTCATCCGGGTTTGGCGGCGGATCATACAGCTTCAGGGTCGTTTTGCGGGGCTACAGCTACGAAGATCTCTACCTGACGGCCCGCGATCTTGAGCGGCGGCTGATACAAAACAGAAGAGTCGCCGATGTGGATATCAACACCGTCGGGTGGGGACGAAGTGACTACGAACGGTATCAGCTGCGGCTTGATGAAGACCGTCTGCTTACCAAGGGACTCAATCGCCGCGCGCTGGTTCATTCCATACAGATGGATTTGAATCCGGAAAATCCCTTCGGGCAGGTTGAATTTCAGAACCAGAACATGCACCTGATCGGCGTGAACCAGCCAACCGGTCTGTATCAGGATGATTTCATACGCGCACCCCGAACATTCGGGGATGTAGCCTTTACCATAGATGAGGTAGCTTTTATCGACCGCGAACCGGCCATGGGGCAGATTCGCCGGAAGAACCAGTCGTACATCCGAACCGTTTCGTATAACTTTTTGGGTCCCCACAGGCTGGGCCAGCGTTTTCAGGATGAAGTGCTTGAAACACTCCCCCTGCCGATCGGCACCGAAATAGACGATTCACGCGCGTTCTTCACCTTCCAGCGCGATGAGGACCGGCAGGCTACGTGGATACTTCTGGCGCTGGCGCTACTGAGCGTCTGGATGATCGTAAGCGCGCTTTTGGAACGCTGGCGCGATCCCATAATCGTAATTATGGCCGTGCCCCTGAGCCTGATCGGCATCATGACCGGCGTTCTGTACACCGGAATCGTGTTTGATCAGGGCGCGATAGCCGGAACGCTGCTGGCCGTTGGCGTGGTGGTAAATAACGGCATTTTACTGCTTCACGAGCGGGAGCGGCTCAACCTCGCCGGCGTACACGGATATCGCAGCTGGCTCAGGGTTTACCGGAGCAAAATGCGTCCCGTGCTCATCACCACCCTCACCACCATCGGCGGCCTGCTGCCCCTCATCTTCATCGGCACCAGCGTTTTCTGGTCAGATCTGGCAACGGTGGTGGTTTGGGGTCTGAGTTTTAGTACGATTGGGATACTGCTGCTTGCGGGGATGTGGGAAGGGCGAGGGCGGAGCTCGTAATTGTGGATTACTGTCTGAAGGCAGTCTGACTCAATGATGGCACCGCAGCCCTAACATACTGTTATATTGCCTCTCAACGGTTGGGCTGGGAGTTGGTGTTTGGAGTTTTTTCCTATCCATCAATCAGCACCTTTTCTAATTTTCTTATAGCTGTAAGGTGCTTTTGTTTATCCATTTTAGACAGGTTTATTAACTTCCATCGCACAGCAGGCATATCCTTTAAGCCCGGCAATGCGATACGCTCCCATGTCGGAGTTCCTTTTTTGAACGAAATAAGAAACTCTTTTTCATCGTTGGTCAAATCTCTTAGAATTTGTTTTGAAAGAGTGTGCTGAACTTCCTGTAATTCAGGCAGAATTGAGTCATCATTAGTCATTCCGGAAAACTCTTTGTGGTACAACTCTTCAATTGGCAGGGTATTCGGTTTCAATAGCTCATTCACAGGACGGGAATGGCTTATCAGATATCCGATAAATGCCGTTCGTACATCATCCGTTATTCCTTCATTCTTCAACAATACCCAAACATCATA
>PXDL01000132.1 GCA_003566395.1 Balneolia bacterium
ATGGGTCAATGCCGGTTGTTTGGTCACACCGCTCTACGAGTACGCGCCACACCAGGATGGAGGCTATGGGGCCGCTTCCCATCCCGCGTCTGCGTCATACAAGAGCATGTGGGAAAGATATATCAGCCAAATGCCGGTCGTTGATGCATATTTTGTGAGTAGAGATGCCCGGATCAATACGATTTCAGAAGCTTGGGATGTTGTCCAGGCAGCCGAGGAGTTCGCTCCGGAAGCTCGTTCCGTTACGGAAGCGAAACGGCAGATAGATATAGAACGCAGATTGGAGACTGTCAGGGGGTATGTAAGCGTCAACGAATATGATACTGCTACTCGCGTGCTCATGGCGATCTCCAGGGATTATCCGTCTTTTGAACGTGCGCGCGGCAGAGCACTGCTCGCTCAGATTTACCATCTTAAAGCGGCCCGGAACTTCGAGCAAGGGGACTTGAGACGCATGGCTTACAATATCATGAAAGTTGTCGAGCTGGATGATAACCGGGTGCTCCTTAACCGGGAGGAAGGTTTTCAGGACTATATCGAGCCGCTCCACGCACAGGCACGCGAGCTGATCGAACGGGCTATCAGGTTCGGTGAAGAGAAGTTAACCAACCTGGAGCGGGCCGTGGAGATGCTCAATGCGGCCATAGTATTGAATAACGCGATGCCGAGAATAAAGGAGGGTCTGGCCAGGGAGCTTGAGCATGACAGAGAAGGTGCTCTTGTCGAGCTTGATGCCATGAAGAAGGCTCTTCGCAGAGAAGCAAAGGAGACTAGAATATCGGCTGTAATAGCCAGGGAGGACAGCAGCCTCGAGAACTATGATGAGGCGATCGCACTGGTCAACGACCTAGCTGCGGAGTACCCGTCCTTCGAACATGCCCGCAGCAAGGCTTTGCTTGCTCAGATATATTACCTGAAGGCGGTTCGGAACTTTGAGGCGGGTGACTTGGGCCGTATGGCTGAGAACATGAACAAGGCGGTGGAATCGGATGATCTGCGCGCATTCCTGAAACGGGAAGACCGGTTGCACGAACATATAGAACCTCTTTATGCGCAGGCACGCGAGTTGCTCGAACGTGCGGAACAGGGTGAGGACATATTGGCCAACCTTGAGAAAGCCGTGGAAATGCTTGACGCGGCTATCGCTATAACTGATGCCGCGCCGGGGGTAAGGGAAGGTCTCGCCGGCGAGCTTGCGCGTGTCCGGGAAGACGCGCATGTAAAACTCGATGGTATCAGGGGTTTCATGCGCAGCGCGAAAGGGCGTCGCATGATATCTGTGGCAGAGCGGTTGCTTGATGAAGCACAGGCTTCTTTCGAGAAGAGGACGCCGGACGCAGTTGAGGCCGGTCTGATCAAGTTGCAGCATGTTTTTGATATGCTTATCCCGGGGATCGCACCCGCTCTTGTTGCCCGGGCGAGAAGGATGCACACAAACCTCAGCGTGCTGAGGTATGAGATGGTTCGCGAGGAGGAACAAGTGCTTGCTGCGGCCGTTGAGGAGAGCATGCGCCGCAAGGAGGCCGCCAGGGTCCGGGAAGAGGCCCGGCGCATGGAACTTCAAGCGCAAGAAGCAGAAGAGAGGATGAGGAGGATATTGTCATCGGATGTTGCTGTTGTATTTACAGAAGGCGTTCCGGGGGTTGCCGCTACGTTGACCATGGCCCCGGACGGGACAGAGATGGACAGGGCGCGTTTGATCAAGGCAAGGGCGCAGCTCGAGGCGCTTGACCCGCGGAGTGACAGTTTCGCGGATATCGATGAGATACTTGCTGGTATAGAAGACATTCCTGTGACGATGCGGCAAAGTATCATGGAATTCGCGGAAGGGAAACGCGCCGATATAAAGCGGTGGGACGAGGCAAAACCGGAATTGTTGAGCCCGGTTACAACTCCGATACTTTCACCAGTATACGATATTGCATGGGAAGACACCCTTGATGATGCGGACGGTCTGGTGACAACGGTTGTCACGCCACAAGACATTGGAGGGATGGAAGACATCGTATCCGGCATACGCGCGGATATAGAGCGCATTGATACTGACAGTGCCGGTCTCGAAGCAATAGACAGTATTCTCCGAAAGATCAAAGCTATGGAGGAGATGCCGGAGTCCATGCTCGCTCCTGCGCGATCTCTCGCGGAGGAAAAACGGGATGCCATAACGCGACGTATTGATGAAGCGAGAAGGTTACAGGAACTTCTGGATACGGTCGTGACCGAGCCCCTCCTGCCGCCGTACGCTCCCGCATGGGAAGACACCCTTGATGCCACGGACGGGCCGGCTACAATAGTTGTCACGCCATCAGAGCAGGAATTGTTGATCCGCATCTCCGGGATGTCGCTTATCGAGATCACCGAGTACCGGGCTGGACATGAGCATCTTAGCGAAACGATATCTAATGCGCTCAGTGAGAGGGAGAACGAGCTCAAGGTCGATATTAGCAGAAAGATACGTGCGGAAGAAGTCGAATATGTGGAGAAAGTGCGGGCGGCAGCAGAGCGCATAGAAAGCTTAGTGAGATCTTTCGAGCGGGACACGCTCAAGCTTGTGGATGAGAGTGAGACTCCGCAAGCGGCGCTGGAGGGGATAAGGACCGCTATAAGTGACAGACAGGCCGAAATTGAGACTTATCGTTCGTTGTATCCTACTCTCGCTGACGCGATCGGCAAAATAACAGCCATGTATTCCACGTTACTGTTGGAGGTGGAAGCGCAGGTGGATGAGTTGAACCGCGAAGTGCAGGTCGAACAAGAACTGCTCGCACGGATCTCCGGGATGTCGCTTATCGAGATCACCGAGTACCGGGCTGGACATGAGCATCTTAGCGAAACGATATCTAATGCGCTTAGTGAGAGGGAAAGCGAACTTCGGGAACCTGTTCATCCCGTTGTTTCCCGTGAAGAGCCGGACGAGATGGATTCGACGGTCGCAAAAATACGCTTTCCGATGGAGGAGTATGCGCGCTATGGCGGATGGAAAATACATCTTACAATTCGCAGAGAAAAAGTTGCTGAGCGCGCTTCGAAAAAAGCAGTTTCCCAGACCGTCGCGTATGACAAAATAGCAGAAGAGATCAAGCAATGGCTTCGGGATCATATTGAAATTGATCCTGAGTCGAGAGCAGCGCCGTGGAAACACCAGTCTGGCGGCGACAGGTACGAAAAAGATTTCACAATATACTGCGGTAGCCGGAAGAAACTCTACGAATTTGCGAAGTTATTCGAATCTGCCGACCATATACTTGATTATCTCGCTACCAATGAAGAAGTGCGACTCGTTGGTGATGAAGTGCTGGAAACGGGGGGGGATACACGAGGAAAAATACGCGTTCGATTTGACACGAAAGCCACAAAAAAGGAGAGAGGCAATTTCGGTCAGTATGGGGAAAATGGATTGCCGCTTACGGCCTTTCATGGAAAGAAATTATCTTCAACGGGCACAAGTGCCGATCAAAAGAAAGCTATATACGGCTTAGTCCGAGACATGCTTACGGTCCTTTATGGAAGCTATTTTACGGGAGAACCGGATGAAGGGACGCCACTGTCGATAAAGAAACAAGCAACGGCAATAAAAATCATAAAATTTGCGGATAGTTCTATAGTTGCATTTAATGGGTTGAGTGGGGAGGAAAGTAGAGACACACATGAAAGCATTGTGTCTAAGTTGTACATGGCAATCGGAGCGATCCACCGCAATGAATTTGAGAGGGCAAAGACTTTACTTGAGCTTGCGAAAGATCAAAGGATAAAGGGAAGAGTGCTCTATGTTGACGGATTTGACCCTGCTGAAACTGAAATCGAGCTGATCAGAGCCATTGAAGAGTTGATACCAAAAAGCAAAGAGGCTGAGGAAGAACCCGGCGAAGAAATAGTTGAGCAGGAACTGCTCCGACAGATAGCCGGGATGCACTTCCGGGAACTCGTGAAGTTCCGGAAGGAAACTGGAGAACTAAGCGCAGGTGTATCCGACGCGCTTTCAAGAAGAGAAAATGACCTTATTGAACAGGTGTATTCCCAGATAGAACGAATCCAATTGAAGTTAAAAGTGACAACGGAACCTGAGGAGCGGTCGAAATTGCTTGAACAAGTAAGATCCATATCCCACTTTACGGATAAACTAAGAGAAGCGTATGGCGGCGCACCTCGGATGATCAAGCTTGCGACAAAGGTTAAAAGCGCGGTGGAAGCGATCCGGACAAGAGAGATCCAAGTGGAGTTGATGAAAGGGATGAACCCCGAAAAACGGGTGGAACTGCTGGAACGCATAAAATCAATATCCGATTTTGCGGATGAACTGAGAAAGAAGCACAGCGACATACCCGAGATAATGCGGCAGGTGAAAGAAATCGACGATGTGGTGCAGGCGATTGTGGCGCGATCGGATGAGAGCAGCTTAGACGCTCTGATCCAAGATTATAAAGCAAGGGCAAGAATAGAGGCATTAAGAAGAAGGCCTGCTGACGGTCAGCCCCACAAAGTCACCACTGAGCCTCCGGTTGTTCCTGCTGTGCCAGAACAGCCAGGGCCGGCTCCGGAAAGCGTCATCGCTCCTTCGCATTTAGGGATTCGGGGGTTCCTCATCCAGGTCCAAAACATTCTGAGAGCTGAAACATCTCGGCAACCCACGGATGTCGAGACTGTAAAAGTGGACATGCTGCTAAATAAGCTTGAGGGGGGGCTTTATCAATTCGGGGATAATATGGGGATGGAAGAAGTGGTGCATTTTCTTAGCGCTCTCGATGCTTCAGCGTCTTTCATCGACAAGGTTGCTAAGGGGAATGACTCGATAGCCAGAAACAGGCACGCGTACTTCATAAGGATAGGTCGCATTCGCAGAACCGCGGAAAGCATTAAAAAGAAGCTCGAGCTGAGAACTGAGCCCGAACCAGATTTGCAACACGCTATTCCAGCAGAGCCGGCTATCGGCGTCTCCCCAACGCCGACCGAGGATACCGTTTCATGGGAACCTGAACGTGGAGCTCCTGTTGCGTGGAATGACCCGAAAACCGGCGAACTCATGACCGGGTCGTGGCAAAGAAGAGAGCAAGGAGGTCTTCATAGAGTATTACTTGCCGGCGAAACGGCTAAATTTAGAACGGTACGCGAAACGCTATTGCGAGAACATGATATCAGTGGTTTGCGTCCTGGAGACAAAGTCAAATTAGTGGGCTATCCGGAGCCGGACGACCATGGAGTGTTTGTCGGTTGGGAGGATGAGATAGGGGGCAAAGCTAAATTTTTCGTAGGTGGAATGCGACGTCCTATGACTTTTGGACCGAAAAGGCACCAAATTATCATCCCTGTTGGAACTGTTCCTCCCACCTCTTCTCCTTCCGTCTCGACTCCCTCCTTCGGTTTACTGCCACTTCTCGGTCTTGCCGGGTTTGCCGGGGAGGGTGTGGGCGAGATCGGGTTCGAGACGCTTTTTACCCTGATAGAAGG
>PXDL01000097.1 GCA_003566395.1 Balneolia bacterium
TATTCGGGATTGCCGGTAGCACACAATATGACGATGAAAATAGAGGGAATGGATCAGATGATGAATGATGAAGATTTAGCTGAAGCGAGGCAGGCGATGCGCGAGTTTGAGGAGCAATTGGAATCGATGCCGGAAGCTCAGCGGGAGATGATTCGTGAGCAGATGTCAGGGCAGATGGAGCAGTTTGAACAGATGCTGGAATCCGGTATGGCCAGTACCACCATTATGGAGGTGGTTGATGTGAAAGTGAATGAATAATTGACCGGATCTAAATAAAAAAAGGCTGGAATGAGTGAACATTCCAGCCTTTACTATTTAATCATTACCCGTTTCTGAGTCGGGTTCAGACTTCCAGATTTCTTTTTTATTGACCCTGAAACCAAACGGGTGTGTTAATATTTACATCCGGGATATTTTCCAAATTGTTATCGATTTCGTTTTGTGGATATGGAAATCGGTTTGGTATTGGCCCGGCGGGATTAGTGAGCTCCGGGTAACCGGTTCTTCTGAAATCAGTATACGCCTCAAGTGCCTGAAACGGAAAGAGCGAGATCCACTTCTGGGTCATGATGTGATCAAGCTCGAGATCAGCCGGATTGGCCGGTAATACATCTTCCTGATCAAGAAAAGCGTCCGCTTCTACACCTTCTATGCCGTGAGTGGCAAGTGATGTCCGAACCGCCTGCTCATAAGCATCAAGCGCGTCAGCATCATTACCAAGCCGGTGGTGAGCTTCTGCTTCAACAAAAAGAAGTTCACTGTGAGTCATAAGCTGCTGTGGTGCTGTTGCAGAGACAACTTGGTCAGAGAGTCCGGAGTAAATGGAGTTGGCAAACTGATCTGCTTCAGCTTCCGCATTGGGTGCCGGCACAATTTCGCCATCTCTTTCAACAGCATATACGCTTAACCTTGGATCATCCACCGGGTCCATCGCATCAAACATTGACTGACTGAATGCGTGGTGCCCGCGATCTGCGGCTTCCTGGAACCATGGGTGCTGCTCTGTAGACCCTGTACCAAAGCTTGTGAATGTCAGATCCTCGTCAGAGGACTGAAATCCATTTTCAGCTGCATCAAGCACAAGCTGAGCTGAGCCTTCAGGGTCGATGTTGCTCCATCGGTTATGAATTTTAGCTTCCAGGGAGTAGGCTGCCGTAATCCATGAAGCTGCATCGCCTCCATAGATGAGGTCGTTTGAACCGGCCGTTCCAACCGTCTCATCCATCAATGCAGCTCGTCCCTCTTCAAGGAGCTCAAGCGCACGTTCATACACTTCCTGCTGGTCGTCATATGCGGGAGTCAGGTTTTCCTGTCCCCGGTTGCTTTCACTGAAAGGTATATCTCCCCACATATCAGTAGCGTACGTTGCAGCGTAAGCTTTCATCACTTTTGCAATACCTACGTAATTATTGTTGCCTTCCTCTTCACCCTGCTCAATAATGATATTGAGGTTTTGAAAGATAGTAGGGTAGAGGTTGTTCCAGTTATTGTTTACCAGCGCAGCATCCAGATCATTCAGGCGGTCATAATCCCTGAGCTGTGCATGGACGCCCGCTGTGTGCTGAACCCAGACGGAGGAGATCCAGGATGGATCCGTTCCGGAAAGGTTCACTATTGTGTTCATCATAGCCGTTGGCAATAAGGTGCTATTGGGAGCTTGCGTTGGATTATTCGGGTCTTCGTTATAATCCAGCATTGTGTCGTCGCAGCTTGCGAGAAGCAAACTGACCACAGCTATTATGGATATATATTTTATGAGTTTCATAATGAATATGATTTATATAATGGGTTTAAATTGAGACTCTCACGCCGAAGATCATACTTCTGCTTCCGGGCAGGTTTACATACTCAAGGCCCTGGAAGTTAGAGTCGCCGCCAAGATTGGTTTCAGGATCAAAACTTGGGTAGTCGGTAAACAGCAGCAGGTTTCTGCCTGTGAAATAAAATTCAGCTGAATTAACCGGCATCCAGTCTGCCTGATCACTTGTTAGGTTGTATGAAAGAGTAACCTGTCTGAGTCGAATAAATGATGTGTCATATACGTTCGATTCGGTGATGAGATCTTCATGCAGCCAATACTCCTGGCCTTTCACGATCTCAATATCGTTGGTGCCTTCCACAACAAGTTCACCATCGCCATCAATGAAACCTCTTGATCCACTAGGAACAGTGGGTGTTTCACGATCTTCTGTGACTGCATCCATTCCGTAAATCTTTTGCAGCCTTGTATTTCCGGCCCACATTTTTCCACCCTGGCGGATGTCAAGCATGACTGAAAGCCCGAAATTCCGGTAATTAAACCTGTTTGTGAGGCTTCCTGTCCAGTCGGGACTTACATCACCGACCGATCTTAGATCGGAATCAATCAGTGCAAATCCATAGCTGGAGCTCTCTTCATCACTGTTATAGACAATGTTTCCATCATCATCCCGAACATAGGATGAGCCGAATATAATCGGGTAGGATTCGCCTTCAATGGCGCGAATATTTGGGTCAACAAATCCACCCAGTGTAATATTTGTAACACCGGGAGCGAGTTCAAGAACTTCTGATTTATTACGGGCAAAGTTGGCTGTGACATCCCAGTTAAACGTTTGGGTCTGGATTGGATTTACATTCAGCATCACTTCATGTCCGCGATTCTGCATGTTACCCGCATTTCTCAACTCTGTTGTGTACCCGGAACTTGCTGCGGTTGGAACAGCAAAGATCTGATCAGTGGCATCCTCATTATACCATGTGTACTCAAGGTTTATGCGCTCATCAAAAAACGAAAGTTCAGTTCCCAGTTCGATAGTCGTACTGTTTTGAGGCTGAAGATTTGCGCCGGGAATCTGATTACTAAGTCCCAGACCGGTCACTCCCTGGAAAGGAAAGGTAATGCCGTCGGAAAGAAATCCGCTGCCCGCATTAAATGTACCGTAGGAAGCGGATGTTCCGTAAATCGGTGCTGCCTGTCCAACCTGTGCCCAGGAAGCTTTTAAGCTACCGTAGGATAAAATAGAATCATCAAGATCCAGGACTTCTGTAAAGACAAGTGTACCTCCTACAGATGGGTAGAAGAATGAATTGTTATCCACCGGCAGGGTTGAAGCCCAGTCATTCCGGGCGGATAGATTCAGGAACGCCCAATTCTGATAGTTCAACTCAACATCTCCGTAGAGGCCTACAATGAGACTTCTTAAAGTTGTCTCAGAGGCGTTAACTGAAGCAGCATTGGATAAGTTTCTAAAACCACCAATGCTCTAACCACTTCCGGTAATTTGAGTGGTTTTTTGCTCGAAATGATTAATTTCATTTCCAACCAGTGCACGTATCCGAAGATCCGGAGTCAGCTGTCTTGTGGCTTCCACATTGAGGTATGATGTAACTTCAGACCGGTATCGGTCGAACTCAAAAATCTGACCGGCACCACCGGTTGCACCGGATCCGAGATCGAGAACCTGTTTTCTTCGGTTATCAAAATAATCGGCACCCAGACGGTAGTTAATATTGAGCCAGTCAACCGGGTCATAATTAAAAAATACATTTCCGAATACACGGTCGGTGTCGTCTGTGTTTTCGTTGTTTTCCAGTGACCACCTTGGATTATCCATTGCACCTCGATAGTTGATTTGCGAGTAGGGATCATCATCTTCGGCAAATGGGGTATTCCAAAGATCGAATGTTCTGGGAGCCCAGTAGAGAGTAAACAGCGGATTGGAAAGGTCACTTCCCTGTCGGATCTGATCTACGGAGGTATTGGAGTAGTTTACACGGCCTCCTATTCTGAACTGTTCAGACATCACATATTCACCGCCCAGGCGGAAAGTAGCTCTCTGCATTCCCGTTGTTGGAATCATACCTTCCTGATCCACAAAGCTCATCCCAATATTATAGTTTCCATTTGGGTTTGCACCGCGCAGATTAATGCTGTTATCAGTCGTAACCCCGGTTTGAAAGAATGGAGATACATTATCGATTGCGCTGGTAGGTGCCGGGACCATTTCTCCTCTCGGATCTTCGATCATATCCGGGAGATCTGAAATTCTGGGTCCCCATGAGTTAGCACCGAAACTTTGGTAGTTGCCGCCGGAACCCTGTGCGTATGTACTTTGGAGGTCCGGTGTTCTGGAGACCATGTCAAATCCTACACTGGATGAAAAATCTACAGAAACCTGGCTTTCTTCCGCGGTTCCGCCGCCCCTGGTGGTTATAATAATCGCACCGTTGGAAGCTCTTGTACCGTATAGAACGGCTGCTGAAGAACCTTTAAGTACATTTACAGATTCAATATCATTAGGATTCAAATCCATAATCCGGTTTGGCGCATCAACACCTGATACATTACCGCCATCAACGGCTCCAGAAGAAACCGGAATACCATCAATAACAAATAGTGGTGCGTTGTTGCCATCAAAAGAATTTGCTCCACGGATTCGTATAGCAGAA
Organism: Balneolia bacterium; assembly: GCA_003566395.1. Lineage (GTDB taxonomy): Bacteria > Bacteroidota > Rhodothermia > Balneolales > Cyclonatronaceae > Cyclonatronum. Next base: position 4,432 of record PXDL01000097.1, read on the forward strand.
GATGCTCCCGGCATGCCGCTTCCAGGGGTAACTTCAAGACCGGCAACTCTTCCCTGCAGGCTGGAAATAACATCCCTGCCTCCACTTTCCCTGATATCTTCCGCTCCAACGCTTTGGATAGTGTAGGATAGTGATCGTCTGTCTCTTTCCCGTCCCAGTGCTGTCACCACAACATCATCTAGAAGCTGCAGATCCTCACTTAACTGAACATTGATTTCACTTCTACCGTCGACGTCTTCAGTTACGGTTTGAAAACCCACAAATGAAAATTCGAGTGTGTTTCGATCTTCAGGAACATTGATCTGGTACTGTCCATCGATATCTGTAGTTGCTCCGATAGTGGTTCCCACTACCAAGACTGTTACTCCTATTAAAGGCTCCTCAGTTTCAGCATCGGTCACAACACCCGTAACGGTTTGTTGTGCAGCAGCCGAAAATGCAAAAGCCATACTGATGAGAATAAGTATCGCCCTTTTAAGCATAGTTGATTTATTTAATTATTGAATGATTTTTTAAGTAATAGAAACCGGAAAATAGCGCTCCCGGGAACTGTGCTTAAAATCTACTGATTAGAAAATAATTATAAAAAGAATATGATTATGTGATGTAACACAATTTATGACAATACAGATTAAGTTAACGTGTAAATTACAGAAGTGATTTTGTTGGGTTCTCTAACCTGGTATTGTGCTTAGGTCGGCTTTTTAACATCTCGTTACATTCGATAGTTTGTTTGTAGATTTGAAATTCCATCTAAATAAAATGGTGTTTTGATACAATTATATGAGACTTGAATAGAGTGGATATATAAAAACGGAAACTTTAAAGTTTCCAAAATTCATATTTTAAAAATTTTTTAGAACACATAAAAATATAATAGTAATTATTTTAAGTTTATAAAATTTACATAATTACGGTAAAAGTCGTAAGATCAAAAGGACACTTTAATCGTTAGGTGAAATCTACCCATATCCTGTACTAAGTATGTATTATTATATAATTCATTTCAGA
>PXDL01000121.1 GCA_003566395.1 Balneolia bacterium
AAAATCTGGACACTCAAAACTCTCAGTATATCGCCGGTGTAACGTTGCGGTCGCTCTGGTCCGATAACCTCTTTTCGTTTACCACTCTCTCGTCGGTTCAGAACGATTACTATGTAGAAGTGTACAATATGCCCGGTAGGGATGTCTTTTTTACAAATAACTCTGTCGAAAGGGAAAATACCCTCAAGACCGATGTTACCTTCCTGGCAAGCAGGAATGTAGAATTGAGCTTTGGAGCTTCATACAAAGATGTAAACTTTAACTTCGACCTGACAAACGACACGGATACGCTCTTTATCTACGATCAGGGACAAGAGGATCAAGTCATAGGAATTTTTGATGTTTATCCCGAGTACAGGGTAAACCAGAACGTGAACTCCTTTAAAACTTCGGCCTACTCCCAGCTTACGCTCGACCTTCTGCGTTCGTTCAGGTTTACGGCGGGACTGAGACACGATTATTTCGATTTCAATGATTTCTCATCTCTGAGTCCGCGACTGGGTCTCTCCTACTTTTTGAGCTCCAAAACCACGCTGAACATGGCCTATGGCAGGCATTTTCAGTCGCCGGCGTATAACGAGCTTGTTGCCAATGAAGCCAACAGAACCCTGGATAATAAATTTACCGAGCAGTATGTGACAGGGCTTGAACACCTGTTCAGAGACGACCTGAAGCTGGTTCTGGAAGGTTATTTCAAAGAATATTTTGATGTGCCGGTACCCCTCACCTCTGCTTCACAAAATTCGCTCCTGTTTAATGACGGCACGTTTGTAAATGCGGGGAGTGCGGAATCTGTAGGAATTGAACTGCTCCTCCAAAAAAAACTGGTGAACAATTTCTCCGGCATTTTGAGCTACACATATTTTGAATCGAAAGCGACAGACCCGAGAAATAACCGAACCTATAACTGGGATTTCGACCACCGGAATATGCTCACCCTAATAACCGGTTACCGATTGACGTTTTCTGACAGGGAGTGGTATCAGAGAATGAAATCGAACTGGTGGTTCCACACCATTTCATGGCTTCCCTTTATGCCTTCCGATCAGTTCGAGATCAGTTTAAAGTTCAGGTACCTGGGCGGCCGCCCCTACACCGAACCGGTATACAGGCCGGAGTTAAGAGAATGGGTTTTGGAAGAGAACCAGCTATTAAATACAGAGCGCTACCCGGCCTATCACCGGCTTGACCTCCGGATCGATAAGATGCACTCTTTTCAAAACTGGAATTTTAACATCTTCTTTGATGTGGTGAACGTGTATAACCGCGACAACCTTTGGAGCTTTCAGTACAATGATGATGGCAGCGTCGACAGAGTGCTACAATTTAATACCCTGCCGGTGGGTGGCGTTACAATCGGCTTCTGATGCTGAGGGAGTGATTGGGTGCTTGGGTGAGGGTTTTGGTTGTTTTTAAGTAGGGCGCTATTAGACCTTGAAGCTTTTTTTGATCTAAAGTGAACGCCGGTAAACTTACAGCCCCACTAAAATCTAAATACCTAATGACATTTTTGGGATAAATGAGTAATTTAAAACAGACGATAAGAGCTGGATTTTGTCTAAGATTAAAGTAGAGGCTAAAAATATGATGCAATGTGGATGTATAGAGAGCTGCAGATAAGAGAAGCTTTTTGCGCCGGGTAAAGGTCGCTTCAATGGCAATTAACTGTTGCCCTTTCAATCCATTCTGAATCCTGTTTAAGGTTGATTTTACATTCATTTAACTTAGGGCTATGCTCATGACATCAATTCGATCTTTTCTGCCCATCCCCCTCCTTTTGATTCTTCTTTTGATTCATGACCCTTCTGTTTTAGCTGCACAGGATTCATCTTTCCCCTATTCTGTGCGTCTGGAACAGGTAGCCGTACCTGGACTTCCGGGATTTCACTCTTTTGCCTATGGTCAGCACGACGGCAAATGGCTGATTGTAGGCGGCAGGACGGATGGAATTCATGCCAGACAGCCGTTCGCCTCTTTTCCGGCAAATCATAATAACAATCATATTTTTGTGATTGACCCTTCAACCGGTGAGTTTTTTGCCGAAAGTCTGAATCCGCTCTCTTCAGGGCTTAGAGAACATCTGCAATCAACCAACATGAATTTTCAGCAGATTGCAGACACTCTCTACATCATGGGTGGCTACGCCTTCAGCGAAACAGCCGGCGACCATATCACCTTTCCGAAACTCACTACAATCGTTGTTTCTGAAACAATGAACGATGTGATAAACGGATCATTAAATGAAAAGAGCTTCGGCCATCTTTATGATGAGCGATTTGCAGTTACCGGCGGACAACTGGGCGAACTGGATGATAAACTGATCCTTGTTGGAGGCCATCGTTTTGATGGGCGATATAACCCAAGGGACATGCCAACTTTCAGACAAGAGTATACGCACGCCATCCAATCGTTCCGGATCGATCATGCTTTGTCAGGCCCGGATATATCGTTCTACTCCAAAGTTGTGGATACCGATCATCTCAGACGCAGAGATTACAACCTGGTCCCCTATATTTTTCGTGATGGTGAACCGGGATATATGATTTCAACAGGCGTGTTTCAGCGGGAAGCCAATCTTCCCTTTCTCTATAACGTTGAAATTGGAAAAGAAGAATTCTACAACCCTATTCCTGACTTTGAACAGCTTTTGAGCCACTACCACAGCCCAAAGCTCTCTTTTTATAAAGAAGAGTCCGATGAACTGCATATGCTTTTTTTTGGCGGACTTGCACAATTTTACTTCCAGGGAGATCAGCTGATTCAGGATGATCGTGTTCCTTTCGTTACGACGATCAGCAGGGTAACCAGATTTTCGGACGGCAGCTTTGCCGAGTTTGCACTGCCGGAAGAGATGCCGGATCTGAAGGGAACCAGCGCAGAGTTTATTCCCAACCCGGAGCTGCCTAAAAATGAAACCGGAGTTATTCTGATGGATGCCATTGAAACCGATGAACTGCTGGCCGGTTACATTGTTGGCGGAATCGATACCCCGATAGTTAATCCCTTTGTAACCAATCAGTCAGCTGTAACCAGTGCAAGTTATACCGTATATGAAGTATGGCTGGACCGCGCAGAGTCCGATGAAAAACCGGTAGAACAAACCCCGGATGGAACCCTGCTCTAGCCAAATTATCCAAATCCTTTTGATGATGTAACAACGATACACTTTTCTATTGAAGATGATAGCATGGTGAATCTGGAAATCTTTTCAGTGGATGGCAGAAAAGTATCCACGCTGCTCTCATCACGAATAGAGAAGGGTGAACACAAGCTTCCATTCAGTGCCGGAGATCTGTCGAGCGGTATATACGTTGTCCGTCTGATAGTAAACGGGGCAACAAAGAGCCGTGCCATTATTATCAGCAGATCAGGTTAAAAAACTCTTTCAGTATCACGGACCTCTCTGAATAACCGGTCAACTTCTGAGTATCAAATTACGAGTAGATGAGTCTTTTAGATCCACTCCGACGATGCAGGAAAAGCTGTCCTGAGAAGAAAATACAGGCCCTGTTTAATCCGGGCCGGGCCGCAAACCGAAATCTGATACCATAAAAGAGCGCCGGTTCCCGGCAAATTAGCAGCAAATAGCTGTATGAACGATAGGAATCGAAAGATCGGTTTGACACATCAGAACCGGGTGAATAGTTTTTCATTGCAGATCACGCCGTAAACTTCCCTAAATATTTATAATTACTCTCTATTTTTTCGTCATGAGAACAGAAATTACAGAAATAAGCGAGGATATCTTTGTAGAGGCGCATGCTTTTCTGGAGCAGATGGCAGCCGAAATCGGTGAACCTGAAGGTCTTGATGAACGCCTGAACGAAATCCGGCAAGAGCTGGCTGAAACCGGCACTTACACCCACACCGCGCGTGAACTGGAGTTCGGTGCAAAGGTCGCCTGGAGGAACAGCAACCGCTGTATCGGACGCCTGTTTTGGAAATCACTAGACGTTTTTGATTACCGGCATCTTACCGAACCGGATGAGATGTTTAACGCGCTTCGCAACTACCTGAAACACGCTACCAACGGAGGAAAAATCCGCTCATCCATCTGCCTGTTTGCGCCCAAACATCCGGGGACAAGGCGCGAAGTGAAGATCCTCAATAATAAACTGATACGCTATGCCGGCTATGACACAGAAGATGGAATAGTGGGCGATCCCGAGGAGGTGCCGTTCACCCAAACCTGTCTGGATCTCGGATGGAGAGGAGAGCTGACCGCTTTTGATCTGCTGCCCGTTGTGATTCAAGTGCCCGACAGAACTCCGGAACTGTTTGATCTGGAGCCTGACGATGCCCTCGAAGTGGAAATTGAGCATCCGGAGCTGCCGTGGTTCAGGGAGATGGGGCTGCGATGGTATGCGGTGCCGGTCATCACTAATATGACGCTTGAGATTGGCGGGATTGAATATACCGCAGCGCCTTTTAATGGATGGTTTATGGGAACGGAGATCGGGTCCCGGAATCTGGGGGATGCAGACCGCTACAATATGCTTCCGGAGATCGCCCGCAGAATGGATCTGGATACGCGATCCAAATCAAACCTATGGAAAGACCGTGCCATGGTGGAGCTGAATACGGCTGTGCTGCACTCCTATCGAAAAGCGGGTGTTGTGATTGTTGATCATCATACGGCATCGCGCCAATTCATGAGTTTTGTTGAGCAGGAAAAACAAGCCGGACGGAATGTGACTTCTCAATGGTCCTGGATTGTACCGCCAATGTCGGGATCGGCCATGGACGTGTTTCACAACGACTGACCCGACACAATTCGCAAACCGAACTATTTCTACCGAAGTGAATCTGATGACACGGGGGAAGAGCGGGTCTGTCCGTTTACCGGTCAGAAGAGTTGAGAATAGATGATTAAATGACGAATAATGTGACTTTGGCCTGCAGACAGGAGTGTGTAGCCTGGCTCATTAAACGCTTAAGGCGGAATTACTGATTCACTGTCCGGCGGTTATTTGGAAATGCTATCAGCGGGCACTATTTTCGGTTTACTTACAACCCTTTATCGTTCTGAAAATCAACTATTATGAATAGGTTATGATTCGAAACTCATCGTTCACCCTGCTAATATCTGCTCTTTTCCTTCTCTATCTGCCTGCCTGCACGGCTGGCACCGACGAAGAAAACGATTACGACGCAGACCCGTCGACAGGAGCGCCTGAACTACTGATTCCGGCATCGATCTCCGCAGATGATGACCCTCAGTTTGAAAATGAGAATCTCTTTCTGAGCGACTACAGCAATTTCCTCCACGCGGTACAGATTATGGCGACCGTCTCCCGCGAATCGGAGTATGGCCACGAGGCGTACAGGCCCGATCTATACACCGACGGCATGAGTCGCAATGCCGAGCTGTTCCTCGAACTCACCGCAATGATCGACTACCACTTTAACGATGAAGGGAAGTTTG
>PXDL01000148.1 GCA_003566395.1 Balneolia bacterium
AATCGGTATCGTCAATAATCTGCTCATAGCTGTACTCCGGAAACGACTTGGCCGGGCCGTGAAAATTGATGCGCATCGTCTCCTGTGTATAGCGTGGGATTTTTGTGAATCCCAAATCGAAATAGGAAGAATGGGGCGCAGACCTGAGGGTATCCGCGCCGAGGTAGGCCCGTATGGTTTCAAGGCCGAAGGAGTAGTACGTATTGGCAAGATGCTGCTGAGAAATACGATAGCGCCGCAGAAATCCGTCGTTATCGGGATTGACCGACACAAACCCCCAGGGATTTGGATTTTTTTCAACAAACAGGCGATTAGGCAGCACCATTTGTACCGCCTGCGCTCCGGTTCCCACCCGGCTGGCTTGCAAATTCCCGGCCAGAACCACATTACCGTGCCTGTGCATGCTTTCTGCAAAAAGGGTGTCGTTCCTCAGGTCGAAGGAATCCATCTCATTGAAAATCACATCAAAGGCGATCACTTTTGCACCGGCGCGGTTCAGGTTTTCCACCAGCCGGGCGTGATAGCTTGTGGGCCAGGGCCATTTACCCGGAAGCTCACTGTCCGCCTGATCGCTGATGGCAACCAGCACCACCGGAGAATCCGAGGTGTCGAGCGGACCCCGGATGCTGAACATCAGATCCGTAATTTTCAGATCCATATCGGTGAGCGGATTCGTGGCCGAAATCACCAAACTAAACACAAAACATCCGAGGCCGATAAGACAGGCGGCCGGCCATTTTCGTCTGTTCTTTTTTCCGGCTTGCTTCATGGGGGGCGGTTCAGAACCGGGTAATGTACCTTAGCTGCACAAAGTGGTCGTCAGGTAAAGAAAGGTCCCCGAACTGATCACCGAATCGGGTGTATTGGAGCCTGAGCAACACCGAATGATTCCGGTTAATATCGTAGCGGGCACCTCCCCCGAAGGCTGCTGTTAGGGTTTCATTTCGGGTGATGTTTTCCGGATTGGGATCGGCCGCATAATAAAGTAAAAACGGCTGTGCCAAAGCATCTGGTTCGCCACCCGGATCAAAAGTTCGGGTTATGAGCGGTGTGTTTTGCGAAACATTGGAAGACAGGGTGATGTCAGCGTTTAAATTGAGACGATTTTCCAACAGACTGTAATCGAACCCTGCGTTTCCTCCGAAAATATTGAGCGTGCTGAGTCCGCTAATGGATTCGGACGTCACATAGTTGAGACCGGCCACCGTGCGCAGCGGAAGAGCCGTGAAGTTCGTGATTACCTGGAAACTAAACGTGTGGCTGCTGAAATCTCCGAAATCAAACACATTATCGCGGGTTAAGACACCGGAATAGTTGAGATTCAGATCGTGGTTTTGGTCAAACAGCCGGAGACTTTGAGAGATTGAACCGTTAAACTGCAGGGTGTTCAAATCACGCGGGCCCGGCCGGGTGATAACTTCTTCATCGGTAATTTCATCCACATTCCGTACAGAAGCTTGTTGAAGCTCGGCCGGGAGGAAAGGATTGTTCCGGTCCACCCTGTTGTCGCGGGTTCGGTAGCTTAATCCGCCGGAAATCCGGGGAAGGCCGCGGTCGGAAGGCAGCCAGCTCAGTCCGATGCGGTTGGTCATGGAGTACGTGGTTGCCAAACGGTTGTTTACCACATTATCCCTCAGATTTTCATGGCCCAGCGTCACAAAAAAAGAATTATCAAACATCCGGAAACGGTCGGTGATGGTGTAACCGGCAATATCCCGGCGAAGGGCCGAATTGGCGAGAGAAGCATAATCGGGGCCTATCCATCGATACTGAACCGTGAGATTGTGCCCGAAATAGTTCAAATTTAGTTGAGAGTCTCCGGCAAAAATGCCGCCCGGTACATAAGGCTCTGCACTACCGTCTTCCACTCTGTAGGGTAGCGAATTCATGTTTTCGTTAATAATGATAAGCCAGGATAAACGATCGAAAGTATCCACCACCCCGTCACCGACCTGATATCCAAGGTCCTCGGCCCTCTCACTTGTAAGAATTCCGTTCGAAATATCATTGTTCAGCAAGCTGGCGGCCAGATCGGCTCTCCAGTTTACACGGCCGTCAGGCGAACGAAACACTAAATCGGTGGCCAGCGCCAAGTTACCCTGAGGCGGAGGAGCGCCGTCGCGAAGTTCAAGCAGCCGCGGATCGTCCTGAAGTTCCTCCCGCTGTTCGGGTGTTAGCGTGGAAAACGCCTGCTGGTCCAGGTCGGAAAAGGACCTGAACACATCAATTGAGTTTACGTCATCCTCCACCCTCAGCGCACTCAACGACCATCCGAAAACCCTCCGGCTTCCCAAACCCAGCCTTGCACCGGTAAGCCGGCGCTGATAGGTTCCCGTGCCTCCTGCTTCCGGCCCGAGCTGATAAGTAACTTCGGTAAAGGGATTTCCCTGTGAATCGGTTACCGGATTGCCGGATTCATCTCTCACCGGCTCTTCCTCTCTCCTCAATTCACGGTAGCGGGGTGAAATGCTCCGCGCAAGCTCACCATGCAAAAACTGTAGCTGCAGGTTTTCATTCATCAGCCGGACCCCGGTGTGGACCCCGTACATACGCCGGCCTGATATCAGAAAGGAGTTTAACGTCGGATAAACGTGTCCGGCTTGAAGCTCGAACCACTTTCCGTAATTGATTTCTGCGGCAAAGCGATTCACCGGCTGCCGTCTGGGATCTTCCTGCGTTGTAAAAAGTCCGTTGAGACGATACTGGAATTCTCCTTCCCGTCCTGAAACGCGAAAGGTGGTCCGGGCTGCCCCTTCAGATTGCCCGGAATAAGACTGACTCAGCGTAGAGACTTCTACCTGTCCCGACGGAATCATGGTACGCTGTGGTTCAGCCTGAGGGCGTAAGGCGGTGGTGGGAACACGACGTTCGGGCTGCACATCATCCCCCGTGCTAAAACGCCAGCTTAGCACATCCTGCTCGGGTCCGTCTTTCTCGGCCGTAATACGTACTTCGTGGTCTCCGGTCCGGGGAAGCTGCTTCGTATGATAGGTAATCAGATACGGAGACACGAATGCGCTTTCGCTTACATCGGTATTGTTCAGATAAATGCGGTAGCGGATTCCCTCATAATCGTTGTTTTCGTAGAAAAATGTTACGGCAATCACAACGTCTTCGGCCCGGAGCGTACTGCCCGGCTCGGGTGACAATATCTGAAAAGCGCCAAACTCTGTAGCGCCGGACCCGGCATTTTCCGTGCCCGTATCAACCACGGGTACTCGTACGGGATTTTCAGCCGGATTCTGAGCGGGAAAGGTGACTCTGCGGCCGTCCATCAGCTCAAGATCAAGGTAGTATTCGAAATCGGCAGCGCCGGTGTCTTCCGGAGTGAAGCTTGCCGTTACCGAGCCGTTATCCGTGCGGGGCCGAATCTGTCGGAAACCGGACTCACCCGCATAACGGTACCAAAAAACGGCATCGGCAATCTGTGCCGAGCTGAGTCCCGGTATATCAAATCTGAATTCCGCCTCTTGGCCGGCCTCCAGCAGAACCGGAGACTGATGACGGATATCTCCCTGAGCCATAAGCGGAGACGCACAAACCGTACACAGCCCCAAAATAAAAATCAGTTGCGAAAATTGTTTCATAAAGGCTTAATTAGGCAGACACAGAGTCGGTTATCCCCCGGTTAACTGGTTGGCAGGTTAACAAGTGGGCCGCTTACTCATCGCCGGTTTTTCTAAATCTCAGGATAATGGTTTCCACTTCCCCTTCATCGTTGATAAAGCGAAACTCCACTTCCCGGTAGTCCGGTTCTTCAGGCTCAAAAGACTGACGAATTCGTTCGAGTTCTTCGGGCGTAACATCCGATTCTGAAACCGTCATTCCGTCTTCTTGCACGTCGATACGATTTCCGGTCAGGATGGTGTAACTTTGCTCGGAATTCAGAGGCCGGACGGTCACTTCTCCCGATAGCCCGATGATGGTAGTGGAGCCGTTTTCATCCACGCGGGTGGTGAATTCGGTTCCGCGCACCGCCGCCACCGTACTGCTTGTGGAGACTTCTTTGGTTGAATTCCGGCCGGTAACCGTGGTCAGAATCTCCCCGGCTTCCAGTGTCAGCCGCGATACGACGTTATCAGGCCCTTTCACCTCCCCGTCGAGGACAAGAAGCGAATTCGGGCGCAGGCGCACCACGCTGTTATCCATAAACTGCACCATCGCAAACCCGGACTCCCCGGTAATCAGCGAATCGGCAGCAAAAAGGGATTGAGCGGTCTCGGCACTTTTCCAGGCATCCCCGGATAGGTGCCTGACCAATACATCCGGGGCAAATCTCCGGATAACTGCAAGCGGACGTTTTTCTGAGTCTTCACCGGATGACTTAACCGTCTCGACTGCTTTTTCAGCCACAGTTCCAGGAAGGCCGGCCATAGCAGTACTTTGGGCGAAGAAGAACATTCCCAGAATAACGATAAAAAGAGTAATTGACTTCACATTCATATCCGGTTAGTCCTCACGTGTTATTTCCTGCTCGTCGAGTTGGCGAAGCAGATCTTCAAGGGCTTCCACCACGGCAGGACCGGTAAGCGGTTCCCCGTCAAGGTTGAGCGAGGCAAGTGAGAATCCGCCCCGTTGCAGGCGTTCAAGTTCTTCCCGGCCGATAAATGCTTCGAGCAACACCATAAGTTCGTCTTCCGAAACGGAATCTGCCGCAAACGAATCGCCGGCTTTAAAGTGGAAAATTTCGGACGACCGCGACTCGGTCCCGGACGGAGTGCGAATAAGATGAAAGACCTGCCAGTAATAGATTGATCCCGGCTGCATCCTCCGTGCGCCCCCCGATGACGGGTAGTTGAAGTAGGTTCCCTTTACCAACGCATCCAGCATCTCAAACTCAAGCAAAGAGCCGTCGGTTTCCATCGGGAGGGTGGTTCCCGGCGGCACGTTCTGCTGAAGCACCGGATTGCTACCCAGTGCAGTTTGAATGAGAGTCTCTGCAGTCTGCCCTTCGGTTTGCTCAACTACAATAATCCGGTACAGATTGCGAGGCGAACCTTCCCAGGTGAAAACCGGATATACAGACGCTACAGCCTGAGGCTCTTCACCGGGGTGGCTGCCCGGCTGAAGAAGATAGATATCCAGATCGTCGCTCATCCCCTCTACCGGCACGCTGGTTGAAGCTTCGGCTATGAGCCGTCCCTGCCCCCTCGGCCCGTCCTGAAAAATTTGAATGGTGAAGGTATAAACGAGATCAGGCAGCCTCGTGGATCCGCGAAGTTCGTTCAGGAAAGCCTCACCCTGACTTGTCAGCTCTCTGGAAAAGCTCATGTTATCGGGAATTCCCGGAAGCCCGTCCCGGAAACTGGTATTATTTCCAACCACGGCCTGCCCGGCCTGAAGTGCAAATGATTCCCGCTGATCGACTTCGACCAGCAGTCCGC
>PXDL01000024.1 GCA_003566395.1 Balneolia bacterium
CATCAGCGATATCAATAGAGAGGATTTCGAATGCGGTACCGCTGTCGAGGCCGCGATCGAGTACAACGCGGGAGATTTGATCGGGATTTTCAAGCACTTTTTTGTGATCGTCGGCAGAACCAACCGTGGTTACAATGCCTTCGCCAACACGGGCAAGAATTGTTTCTTCGGTAGCACCACCTACAAGGCGTTCGAGATTGGCGCGAACCGTTACGCGGGCATTAGCCTTCACCTGAATACCGTCTTTTGCAACGGCGGTAATAATAGGAGTCTGGATAACTTTAGGATTCACCGAAATCTGAACGGCTTCAAAAACATCCCGACCGGCCAGATCGATTGCCGCGGCCCGTTCAAAGGTGAGCCCGAGATTCGCTTTATCAGCAGAAATCAGAGCTTGAACCACCTTATTCACATTACCCCCGGCCAGATAGTGTGCCTCAAGTTTAGCCACATTAAGCGGCAAATCAGCTTTGTGAGCAGTAATGGCGGCTTTCACGATGGGTCCCGGCGGAACCTTACGCAACCTCATACCTACGAGGTCGGAAAAGATGCCGATTTTCACTCCGGAGAAATAAGCGGTAATCCAGAGGCCTATCGGTACAAAGTAAAAGAAAACAAACAGCAGTATAAGTGAACCGCCGATAATGACTAATGGAAATAGTTCTGCCATGCGAAAGGTCTAATTATTAAAGGATTTATAGTTGAGTTATATTCAGGAATCAAGATGTGAGACGCTTGACCATCACCCGGCTGGATGTTGTGTTTACCACTTTCACCCTGGCTCCGTTTTCTATGAAATCACCCTGGGACACCACGTCAACACGCTCATCATCAATCAGGGCGATACCGGCCGGGCGAAGTGCCGTAACCGTTACGCCTTCTTTCCCCATCAGCGCATCCTTGCTGTCGGAAGAGGTGTAACCCTTTTCCTTGCTGGTGGAATCAACCAAAATAAGTTTGCTGAACATACGGTTTTGCGGTAGGTACTTGCCGAGTGAAAACAGCATTAAAATACCTAATATAAGTGTAATAGCCATAGTCCAAATAGCGCGGGTCATATACTCCAGATCAGGGAATTCAAAACCCACATTTCCGATCATAGAGACCACCAGACTGAAAAAAATCATCGTGAGTCCCAAAATACCGGGTACACCGAACCCGGGAAGTACAAAAATTTCAACGATAACGAGTACCACCCCGAGGAAGAAGACGATAATTTCCCACGGCTGAGCAAATCCCATAATATAGAGAGGAGCAAAAAAGAGCAGGGCTCCCATAGTAGCCATAGCACCCGGAAAACCCACGCCCGGCGACTGCAATTCGAAATACAACCCGCCCAGCATCATGAGCATTAAAATGCTGCTCATCACCGGACTGGCCAGAAAACGAAGAACCTGTTCATTGGTGGTTTCCTGAACGTATTGAATTTCCATATCCTGCCAGCCTTTCTTCTCAAGAGCTTCCTCAAGGTTCCGGACGCTGCCCTCCACCATTCCCAATTCAACCGCTTCCGAGGTGCTCAGGGTAACAAGGTTTCCTTCTTCGGTGATGACTTCGATAGAAATACGCTCATCCACCATAGCTTCGGCAATTCTGGCATTTCTGCCGGTGGCCTCGGCCGTAGAACGCATCAGGCCGCGCATATAGCTCTGCATTTTTTCGTCGGCTTTCCCCCCGCCGCCGTCAACCACTGTTGCAGCTCCGATGGATGATCCGGGTGCCATGAAAATCGTGTCGGTGGAAAATGCGATAAGCGCTCCGGCTGAGGCGGCATTTTTATCGATCAGCGTGAGTGTTGGAATCTGAGTATCGAGCAGGTTTTTGCGGATTTTATCCGCTGCATCAACCAGACCGCCGAAGGTGTCCATTTTGAGAATCAGCCCGGCCGCATTGTTCGATTCCGCCAGTGAAATTCCCCGCTCTATATAGCGATGAAGCCCGTTATCGACCAGGCCTTCAACCTGTACCACATACACCACATAGCCCGGCTCGGAATCGGTTTCCGGAACCGGAACATCTTCATCTGAATGGACCATGGCACCGAAGATGAGCATCATCAGCATTGATCCGATTATAAAGTAAAGGCGTTGTTTGAATTCCATAGCAGGAAATGTGAAAAAAGTTGGTATTGGATGCGGCCCGTCTGAACGGACCTTAAATGCCTAAACAGGCGACTCCCTCAAGCCGAAACAAAAGAGAGAAAACTATACAGGCATCACTTACGGAAGTTTCACCTTAAAGTTTGGTTTGAAAGGTAACGCAAATACGCTCCCTGTCGTTTGAAGAAGGGCGTAATTTAGGCAATTCCACCCGGATTCCAAGACCGGAGGCCGGACCATTCAAGTCTGCCTGCACAGAGGGAACGAAACGGCCGGTCAGTTTAGTTCTGCAGCCTCTTCAAACCGATCGGCTTTATGCAGGGCCTCGATTAGAAATTCGCGGAGTACGATGTTGTTGCGGTTATTCCGGTAACGGCTTAGCCAACGGTCGGTGAGTTCACCAAGCCGGCCGTGCTCTTCACTGACTCTGATCAGGCTCCGGTATGCACCCGCAAATTCATCATCCCTGGAAAGCACACGCTCAAAAGCTAAAGCCGCCTGATCGTAGTTCCCCTTTTTTCGCCATACTTCACCAAGATCCATGTGGACTTCATTTCCGCTTGCGCCAAGATTAATTGCCTCGGTAATTTCATCTACTGCCTGTTCATAATTGCTTTTATTCGCATATAGCCTGCCCTTTTGATAGTGCAGCATCGCGCTGTTCGGCCAGTTTTCTGAAAGCGTATCGAACAGCTGAAGGGCACGGTCCGAATCGGGAGCGGAAATCAGTCGATCGAACACGACCGAAAGTTCATCCAATACTTCCGACAGTTCTGCACCGGGGTGAAACAATCTCGGTACACTTGGCTCCATATTTTCCAGATCGCGCTCAACAGCTGAAGACACCGATTGCTGACGCCCGGCATACATGCGAATCAGCCCGTCTAATACCTGCCCGGCCTGCTCAAAATCCGTATCATCCCGGAATACAGCCTTCAGCCTGCGGCGCTCAGCAAAAGGCCGGTAAGATGTCTCAAAAGCCTGATCCAGCAGCTCTTCCCTCTTCCGTTCATCCCCGGTTAAATCTGCCAGCTTGATCATCAACCGCCCGTCCTGCTGTTTCTCAAGATACTTCCGGAAACGTTCGGCTGCCTCCCGCTCCCGGTTCAGATATTCAAGAAGAAGACCATGCTCCCGAATGATGCGGGTATCTTCAGGCCATTTGTTTTCAAGGGTGATGTAGTACTCCGAGGCGGCTTCATGGGCGTCTCCAAAAAGCAGCGCATGAGCGGCAAGCCGGCCCAGGCGGACTGAAGACGTTGCCACAGACAGAGAATCGTACCGGCGGTGAGCTTCTTCATACTCCCGTTGCATTAGAAAAGAACGGGAGTACTCTTCGGCAAGGGTGCGGTCTTCGGGAAACTGCCCGGCTTTCATACCAATGACCTGATGCATACCGGAAAGATTCATTCGGCGGCGGTTTATTTCGATGAGTGTCCGGTAAAACCGACGCTCCTCAGGATAGGTTTCTATCATATCCCGGAAAAACTCGTTGGCTTTCACGGCCTGATTGCTACTGAGAAGGGCCTCACCATACGCAATGGCGCGGTCCACGTTCTCCGGATTTCTCTGATGCAGTCGTTTCAGGGTTTCGGCGGCACGTTCTCCTGAACCTGTCTGTGAAGCAATTCTGACCTGCATGAGAAGCAGGTTGTCTTCTTCAGGAAATCGTTCCAGGGCCTCATCAAGCACAATGGTGGCTCTGTCATATTCTTCCTGCTCTACAAGTATGTACGCCAGATTATTATGTACGGACAGGCTGTCGGGGATGAAGCGGCGCGCCTGTTGCAGTGCATCCACAGCACCGTTAAAATCATTCCTGTCATACCGCATTGCCCCGATTTGTTCATAAAGCAGCCCCATTGAACGCTCGGTCATTTCAAGGGTGATGCCGTCCATGCTCCGGCCCGGCTGATTCCGGATCAATCTGCGCAGTCTGTTGTAAACCGGCACGGCATCCTCGGGATTGACACGAAATACGGCATCTGCCTGAAGTGCCAGCAGACGGGCATGGTTCGGAAAACGATCGGTGGCTGCTTCAGCACGTTTAGCCGCCCTTTCGAAATCCCCGGTTCGCATCAGGGCCGATACCAGAAAAATATGGGTTTCGGAATGGGAAGGGTTCTCTTCCAGGGCCCGTTCGAAAGATTCCAGGGAATCCTCATAATCACCCATTTCGTATAGCGCAAGCCCTTCATTAAACCAATAGTTGAAGTTCTGAGCCTGTACCGTACCACCGCCTGCAAAAAAAAGCACAACGACGCATAAAACCAGCGCCGCTTTTAAATAAGAAAGGATTGACAACATAGGGTATATATGGGTGAAGACTTGTTCCGACAGCTTAAAATAAGCATCCGCAATCAGAACTTCACCGGGGGGAATGGACGGAAACCACCCCTAATTTTTTAATATCGTTCGGAGATAAAAATACCGGCAATAGTATGTTACCGGGATACAGCCTGTGTGGCCCGGGCTTCTCGTGCTCTTCTTCCGGTTTCGTCTATAGGGTAAACGCGATACCACATGCCCGCTGAACCCTGCGGATCAGTGAACGAGAGCTGTTGCAAGCCCGCCTCACCAACAGCTTCGTAGCGGCCCGTGGCAATATCTGAACGATAGATTTGGAATCCCTGGATGTGCTCTCTCTCTCCGCGAACCTGCCAGGACAACATCACTCCCTGCTCGGTAGCACGGGCCTGAACATTATGAGCAGGAACCGGCGGATTTAAAAGGCCGGTAATGAGGGTGTCGGCCAGCATTTGAAGCGATTCGTTTCCGGCCGAATCTACCGCCGCCACCCCGTACACGAAGGTACGATTCAGCGGAACATCTTCATCCCTGAAGAACCGGTTGCCTCTTCTCGTTGTGCGGAGCTCGGTCAGGGTATCGGCTTGTACATCGGAGCGGTAGATGCGGTAATGGGTAACATCCCGTGAAACCGAGGCGCTCCAATTAAGCGCCACACGCTTGTTCGAATGCATTTCGGCGGTTACCATTCCGGGTGGCTCGGGCGGGGTAATTACCGGAATCTGAATACGGGTAAACAGGGTGTCGGAAATATTTCCGCTTCGGTTTACCACGGCTACACCGTACTCATAGGTAACACCCTCGGTGAAGCCCTCTCCGGCTGAGCCGCGGTCGGTAAACGCAATTTCCCTGAACTCCGATGTATTCAGCTGCGAATAAGCAGAACCCACCGTAGGATTCACCTGCCTGCGCAAAATTCTATAGC
>PXDL01000330.1 GCA_003566395.1 Balneolia bacterium
ATGCTTGACTTTTGATTTGCAAAAAGGAGGGGGATGCAGAATTCAGAATGCAGAATTCAGAATTCAGAATTCAGAATGCAGAATTCAGAATGCAGAATTCAGAATGTTGGAACGCGGATTTCACAGATTAAAGCGTGATTTCACTGATTTTTGCAAATGCCCCTTCGCAACTCCCCGGCATCAAGTATTATTTTTACCCGCAACCTGAAACTGAATTCTGTAATATGTAATATGTAATATGAAAAATGAACCCTGACACACTGAAAATCTGACACACTGAAAACTGATATACTCCCCTGAGCTCTTTAAACTGATTTTCGGGTGATTTTCCAGTATTGGCGGACCATATCAACGATGAGCCAGATAATGGGATAAACGGGTACAATCACGATGAGAACGTAGGTGAGCCATTCGGTTGGTTTTTTTCGGTCTCTGTTGGCCAGCAGGCCGGCAATGCCTGCCATCCAAAAAATAACCGCAAAGATGAAAAGTATGCTTAAAAAAAGCGTGGGAAAAAAACCGAACTGTTCGTAAATAAGCTGGAGCATGGCAGCAATTGCGTTTAAATGGGCAATGCAAAAATGGGCTGAAAAAAGTGTATCTTTGAGGTCTTTTGGATTTTATATCCATCATCTGCCCTTATTCAATATAGGGTAATATAAACGCAAAACTCCAGAATTTAAATATGCTTCCAGTTGTATCGATCGTGGGGCGTCCGAATGTCGGAAAATCCACCCTGTTTAATCGCCTTATCGGCAGGCGAAAGGCCATTGTTCACGACCTTTCCGGGGTAACCCGCGACCGCCATTACGCCTCCGCTTTCTGGAACGACCGGGATTTTTCGGTTATTGATACCGGCGGCTACGTACCCCACGACGCCGATGTGATGCTGACCGGCATTCGTGAACAGGTTCATATTGCTATTGAAGAATCCGACGCCATTCTTTTTGTTGTGGACGTGATTACCGGCATCACCGATCTGGATTTAGCGATGGCCGATATACTGCGTCAAAGTAAAAAAACCGTCTTTTTGGTCGTCAATAAATCCGATAATGAAGAGCGCAGATGGACCAGCTCCGAGTTCTATTCGCTGGGATTCGACAATTTATTTGCTATTTCATCGATCAGCGGTACCGGTACCGGTGAGCTTCTCGATGCGCTTGTGGAGGCGTTTCCTCCTCCCCGGAAAAGCGTTGAGTCGGAATTCCCCAAACTTGCCATAGTCGGCCGGCCGAACGTTGGCAAAAGCAGCTATGTGAACGCGCTTCTGAACCACGACCGATCGATTGTAACCGATATAGCCGGAACCACCCGGGATACCATCAACAGCGAACTCGAGTATAAAGGACAGCGCTATATGTTGATGGATACCGCCGGGCTTCGCCGAAGAACCAAGGTGAAAGAGAATATTGAGTTTTACAGCACGCTCCGCACTATGCGTAGTTTGATGGAGTGTGATGTGGCCGTTCTCTTGATTGATGCCGTTCAGGGATTCGAAGCCCAGGATATTCGCGTACTTTCCGAAGCCGAGCGATTCAACAAAGGTATCATCATCGTTTTAAACAAATGGGACCTCGTTGAAAAAGAAACGAATACCTTCAAGGAGTACACCGAGGCGATCCGAAACCGCATCAAGATGATGCATTATGTTCCCATCATCAGCATTTCGGCTCTCAACCGTAAGCGTATTTACGATGTGCTTGATCTTGCCGGGCGCGTAATTGAAAACCGGAAGCGCAAAATTTCAACATCCGAGCTGAATACCTTTATCGAAAAAATAAAGCAGGAGCGACCCATGCCGTTTTCGCGCGGACATCAGCTTAAGCTCAATTACGGTACGCAGGTTAAAAGCAGTCCGCCGGTTTTTTCATTTTTCATGAACAAACCGAAAGAATTACCTGTTAACTACCGCAGGTACATCGAAAATAAACTGCGCGAAACCTATGATTTTGAAGGCGTTCCCATCACAATGGTTTTCAAACCGAAATAGGCGTTCCTGCCGCAGCCGGAATTAAAGAGATTAGCCGTTTGGAATTGAGAACTTCACGCCTGTATCGTATCTTGCAGAATTGTCATTTTTGAAGAATCCAATTTTAAGAACGAGATTTACCGATTTAGCATACTATAAGACTTATGCCTGAATACACGCACAACCTGCATCAGCCGATACGGAATGCTCTGGCTTCCGATAATGAAAAAGAACGCACTCTCAGCTTTCTGGAGCGACTGTATCTGCCGGAAATTGCAAAAGGGTTATTCTACACGTTCAAGCAGATGTTTAAACCCACGGTTACCATGATGTATCCTGAGGAGCGCTGGGATCCGCCGGCCATCTTCAGAGGGCGTCCGGTGCTGGTGGAAGACAACGGCAAGGAGCGCTGCGTGGCCTGCGGACTCTGCGCCCGTGCGTGTCCGCCTCTGGCTATCAGTATGCAGGCTAAAGAGACCGAGGATGAAAAAGAGCGCTATCCTGACTTTTTTGAGATCAACATGCTGCGTTGCATCTATTGCGGGTTTTGCGAAGAGGTTTGCCCTGAGGAAGCCATCGTAATGAGTAAAGATTACGATCTTGTCTATCACTCCCGCGGTGATGCCGTCTATGATAAATCGCGCCTTCTTGTACCCAAAGAAGAACTTAAAGAGCGTCTCGATTTTCTTCGGGAATACCGGAATCGACAGTTCGGACAGTTCTGGAAATTTCAGGAAGCAAACAACATTCACTCCGTGCGCGACCGTGACGAAAACTGGGAAACAAGCCTTTCGATTGTTGATATACTCGAGGCCAAACAGAAGGAAAAAAGCGCCTGATCATCAGTGTCTGCTTTTGCCTGAATTGTCACAGCATTCCAAACTCAATCGAGCCTGAACCATACAGGCCGTTGAATTTGCAGAAACCGAGTAGTTTTTCATGGAATATACCGACGACCACTTAAGCCGTATCAAAGACGATGCAGCTTATCTCATTGACGAGGCCGAAGCACTGAGCTACGTCATTGATTCCGTTCCTACGGCCGATAAAGCACAGGGAATCAAGTCTATAGCGGAAATGATAGCACTGATCGACCACGCCCAGCAAAGTTACTACCGCCCGGCTTGCGAGCGGCTCTATTCCGTGCCGGAAGTAAATGAAAAGCTCACGGATTTTAACGCCACCTTCGATGCCGGTATGTATGAAACCGACGACACCGGCAAACTTTTGAGTCATATTTCCAGAAACAGAACCGGCTTTTTGAATTTTATCAACGAACTTCAAAATGATGAGCTGCGGCATACGGGAACGGTGAACGGTGAAGAAGTCTCCATTGCCGGCTTGCTTGAAGAGATGGTTACTTTCGAGCGAAGACAGCTCAGAGAAGTGGCCGAGCGCATTCTGGCGATTGACAAAAATATCAACAAGAGTCAAAAACCCGGTTGATGAATTCCTGGACAGCCTACCTTTTAAGTGCGGCCATTGCCTACGCAGGTATTCGCTTTGTTTTGTTGTATAGAAACGAAAATAATCCCAAATATTTAGCCTGGGCAGGGGCGGGGCTGTTTTATTTTCTTGGATCAATCGCACCCGTTTTTGATGCCGGGCTTTCTCATTTGAATCTCGGGGATTGGTTTCAGGTAACCGGCATCAGCCTGGTGTTGGTAGCCCTCAGTATCGAAAACTGGCAGGATCGTCCGGCAGTGGCCCGTTTCCCCTTCATTTTTACACTAAGTCCGCTGCTGCTTATCCTGACCTTTATACTCGTGTTCAACACACTCTATATCAAGGATATATTGATCGGGATTTATGAAGCGGGGGGAATATTGGTGGCGATGCTGCTTTTCGGCCTTTTCACAAGCAAATATTTCGACTTCATTTATGCTCTGCTTGGTATAGGAATGATGCTCCTTGCCTTTGTGGTGTACTGGTTTCCGGGTCAGATAGCAGCCGACAACAACTGGATTTGGCATTCTGTACTCTCGGCAGGATGCATCACCTTTGTTTCCGGTTATATTTATGCACTGGCTGAAAAACACAGAATGGAAGAAGAAGAAATGAATGGTGTGCCTGCCTGAGTTGTTTGCTTTTCTTTGAATTCCTCATTCCTGTTTTTATTTACTTTTAATCTACAATTATGTCGCTCATACCCGGACACAAGGCGCCTGACTTCAAGCTCAAAAACACGTCAGGCGAAGACGTTACACTGTCGGAAGAAGTCAAAGACAAAGAAGTTGTATTGTTGTTTTTCCCGCTTGCCTATTCCTCGGTTTGTACCGATGAGCTGTGCTCGGTAAGAGATGACATGAATAAATACAATAAAACGGGCGCCAAGGTCTTAGGCATTAGTATCGATAGTTTTTTCACCCTCAAAGAGTTTAAGCAGGCCAAGGAACTGAACTTCGAGCTTCTCAGCGATTTCAACCGAACCACGGCATTTGCCTACGGCTGTTTGTATGATGATTTTTTCGGGATGAAAGGCGTAGCCAAACGTGCCGCTTTTGTGGTTGGCAAAGACATGAAAATTAAATACGCTCAGGTATTAGAAAAAGCCTCCGATTTACCTGATTTTGATGCCGTACAGCAAGCACTTTCATAACTACCGGATTTGATCCTAACATATAGTTTGAGTAGCGTGAAGCGTCGCAGGCTACCAATTTACAAGAGTGTATTTTCATGAAGATTATCATGTTGCGAAGTAAATGTTTGCTCAAGTTAATCAGTCCTGAACACCGAAGGACGTATTCTATAAGCCTGAGTTCGATTCTTAATCAACGTAAATATCTCTATGTGACAAGGCCTTTATAACATGTGGTCAAATGGCGAAGGTCGCTCCGCTCCCAATGGTGAATGGTGAATTTTGAATTTTGAATGACTTTCAAAAAGAAAATTATTCAAATAAAATATATGGATAAATTTTATATTACTAATGACTTACAACTGATACTGTTCACTGATACTGTAATCTGAAACTTGGTCCGCACAAAAGGTAAAAGAAGGTTATTTCGACATCGGAATTACAAGACTACATCAAACCAATGGGGGTTTGATATAGGTTTACTAAAAAGATACCGGCAAAAAAAGTCTATTCAGCATTTTCGATGGATTCGCTGGTTTTAACCGGACACCAATGATTTTGAGTTTTGAATGGTTGTTGAAAAGAACATTAGCGAATAAGTTACGACTATCTTATTAATATTATTTATATTCTTCACTGATACTGTTCACTGATACTGTTCACTGATACTGTTCACTGATACTGTACTCTGAAACTTGGTCCGCACAAAAGGTAAATGAAGCTTTTTTCGACATCGGAATTACAAGAATACATCCAACTGATGGGATTTGACTTAGATTTA
>PXDL01000444.1 GCA_003566395.1 Balneolia bacterium
CAAATTGCGGCTCTACTTCCCGGTCGGTGCGGCTGTAAAAAGATTCAAGCTGCATCCGGAAGCCCACCTCATTCAGATTTTCCGCATTTGAGGTCGGACGAATCTGCAGGTTGTTAATCCGTACGATAGGACCCGAGCCTTCTATAGTATAGATGAAATCGCGAACCTGCCGGTAATCAGCAACGCCGTCCACATTAAAGCGTATGCGTCCGTACTCTCCATGCGAGGTAGAGTCGGCATAGTCGAAATTCATAAACACCGAGCCCCGGTCGGCCAACCGCATGTAATCGTACAAATGCGCCAGTCTGTGATCCGGGAAAAAGGTTTTAGGGAAATGTTCGAGCTTATAGTTCAGCTCGTTGTACATTTCAAAGGTTTCGGGAAAGCGCTGGGCTTCGCTCTGCAGAGATGCAAGCTGTACTTCCTGACGTTCAAACTGCGTAGTTTTCTGAGCCAGCGGACTGTAGTACCCGAAGTAGAGCCAGGAGCCTCCGATCATTAAAAAC
Source organism: Balneolia bacterium (assembly GCA_003566395.1). Taxonomy (GTDB): domain Bacteria; phylum Bacteroidota; class Rhodothermia; order Balneolales; family Cyclonatronaceae; genus Cyclonatronum. The sequence continues at coordinate 507 of PXDL01000444.1, forward strand.
AGCAATAGCGTTACGGCCAGTAGTATGGTATTTCTTAAACTATAACTCATATCGTATCTCCTCCCTGGGCTACGTATTCGGGTACTTCCACATCGGGGTCAAAAATGGCCGGATCATCGGTTATACTGCTTACCAAAATCCGAAAGTTGAAAAAAGTCCGTTCCCGTATGGTTGTCTGTGTTACCTGATGCACTCCGGCTTCGTGAAACAGGTTGGCAACCTTAGGCACGCGCTCACGGTACATGGTTGTTCCTTCAATCACCAGCCTGTTGTCGGTGTATTGGAGGGACGTAATCCAGGTATTTCGTATACCCGGCAGTCCGGCATTCAGAATATCCAGGGTACCGGTCCATAACAAGGTCCGGCTGCTGAGCTCCTCAAGCTGGTTCAGCTCCGAAAGCAGCGTGCTGTTTTGCTGATCGAGCACGCGAACGTTATCCCGGATGGATGTTGCCTCGGTTATCTGCTGAGCCTGCCTATCCAGAGCCGTGGTGATCTCGGAATTCTGCGCAGACAAATCCTGATACAGGTGATTAATCAGCACCGGCACCATCGCAATAAGCAGCAGCAGCAACACCCCGTGCCATTTCAGTTTGAAGATTTTCTGACGATCGGCAATGCTTTTGGGAATAAAAGACAGTTCACGCTGCAGCGGAACCGTCTGCCCGTGGCCGGCAATGGCCGTGCCGAGCACACCCAGGCTTACCGGCTCTTCCAGCTCTTCCTCGGTCAGCTCATACATAACATCGGTTCCCGGCAGCAGGATATGGCAATCCACGCTGTCGAAACTTTCGGTAAGCTGCTGCGCCAAATCTTCGCCTATCCCAATTTCATCACGAATCACGAACTGGCTGATGTAGTGCACCTTGCCCTTTTCAAGCTCCATAATGATCCGGCTGAACACCTTATTCACGAAGAAGCTTTTGCCGGAATCCTGTGGAATTACCGGCATAGCAGACTGAATCATCCCGTCTTTTACGAAAATGGTGCGGGCGCCGTGTTTACCAAGATCGATTACCACCGTACTGCCCTGCTCGGTATCTTTTTGGGGCTCCGGCTCTTTTATGAAGTGCATCAGCGATACTTCTTCCGGCATAAACGCGCGGAGGAAATAGGTCTGCGGCTCCGAATAATTCAGCCGCTCGAAAATATCGAGCAGGAGGCCTGATTCCTGGCAGCTGGCCACCAGCACGCGTTCGCTGTCGAGTTTTATCCAGCGGAACTGGTCGTCTCCCGCGTCGCTGAAATTATAAATAGCCTCGAGGCGATCCCTGATAAACTGCTGCTTTTTGTTAAAGGTGTTTATGTTTTCGGGGATGGTTACGGTATGGAAGGAGGTGCGGCCGACGGGCATAACCAGCGCCAGATTCACTTTTTTCCCTCCCAGTTGATGCAAGACACCTTTGACTTCCTGCAACACTTTTGTGGTAACATCTTCGTCTTCGGTATCGGGCATATCAAGCCACTCGCCTTCCTCGTTCCCGAGGGTTAGATCGAGATCGTCGAGCTGATCAATATCTTCAGGGGAACCGCTCTGCCCGTTGGTTCCGGAAGTGGGGGCTTCATCTCCCAGCCCGAACACATCCTCGGAGGCGTCGCTTTCGGCTTCCGCATATTCGGGTTCAGGCTGATGCGTCAGCTCACGGATATCTACCGAGCGGATGGCATCTACGACAAACTTTTTGCCTTTTTTTTCTACACGGATGAGGCGAATCTGGTCCCCTTCGACCTTCATCCCGATTACTGGTTTATTTTTTAACATCACGAATCCAGATTTAGAAGTTCACGCATACGTGTTTTGTTGTTAGCGTAGTTTTTGGCGGTTTCCAGCGTAATTCTTCGCTCTTCATACAATCGTTTCAGGTCCTGCTCCAGGGTATGCATCCCCAAAGCTCCTCCTTCATTGATCATCTGATAGATTTCACCCACGTTATTGTTGCGGATCGCCGCCCTTACGGAAGTGGTTGCCAGCATTACTTCTTTTGCAAGCACCCGTTTTCCGTCTGTTGATGGAACAAGCTTCTGACTTATCACACACGTTAGTACATCTGCAAGCCTGTTCCGTACTCTGTTCTGCTGATTTACCTGCACCTCACCGATAATCCGGTCTATACTTTCCATAGCCGAAGCGGTGTGCAGGGTTGAAAAGATTTTATGGCCCGAGTCGGTGATCTCAAGCGCAGTTTTGATGGTTTCCTCGTCCCGAAGCTCACCAATCATGATGATGTCGGGATCCTGACGCAGCGACTGAACCGCCCCGTCTCTGAACGATTTTACATCGCGGCCGATCTCACGGTGCCGCACGATGCATCGTTTTGATTTATGCACCAATTCAACCGGAGAGGAAATAATAACGATATGGGCATCGCAGGTTCGGTTGTTGGCATCGATAATGGTGTCGAGCGTGGTGGACTTACCCGATCCGGTAATACCGGTTACCAGTGTAAGTCCGTATTTAAGGTAGTTCAGGCTCAGCGCCTTGGCTACTTCAGGATGGAAATTAAAAGATTTAAATGAACGAATTTCGTTATTGATCTTCCGCATGTTGAGGCAGAGATGATCCAAATCCTTATAAATCGTGGCCCGGAACCGCCGCGCCGGAAGATCATCGGGCTTAATGGAGTAGGAAAAGTCGATGCTGTGGTGTTCGTTAAGCTTGGAAAGCTGATTGCCGGTAAGCAGATTCATCAGATACAGATCCGACTCCGCCAGTTCGTACTTATGCGATTTAACCGGCGTCTTATCTCCGTGTATACGATACCATACATAGCCATCGCAACCCAGTCCGCCGAAATCGATATCCGAAGCCTCGTTCCGCTCCATTTCAATCAGCAAATCATAGACATGATCCCGCATCGCCTCACGCACGCTCAGTTCGGTCTGTTCCAGCACCTGCTCATATTTACGCAGCTTGCTTTCCATAGGGATGTGATCCGGAAGATTCAGCTCTTTCCAGATCGCCGGGATTTGTCTTGTTTTTTCAGATACTTCCATTGCTGCTTGTTGTGTTGTTAACATTTCTTCAATTTCGGCCGGGCGGCGGCGTGTCACATCCGCCTTCCGGATTTTGCTTTTCCAGTATTAGTTCCATGAAGCTATTCGAAGCCCTTCACCTCCGGTGTCCTCAAATGTCAGTTCGGGAAGTTCGCTGTCGTAGTTGGGACTATATGTCAAAGGGTTACCATTCATTCGGAATGTATTAGCTACAATGGCTCCTGTTGCACCTGAGCCGTGAAGCCTCACATGCGCATTTGGCGCATAAACCACCCTGCTAACCCCGGCACCACCAACACTTACATCTAATCCGCCGGTAATTATATGCCCGAATATTTGTCCTGAACCAACTAAAACTATGTTTGCTTCTTTTGCGAATATACCCGCATTAAACCTGGTATTTCCTGCAACCCTTAATTCTGATTCACCATTGTAGTAAACAAAAAGCTGATCAGTTTCTCCGCTATAATTCAGTTTACTGCTGCCCGATATTGTTATATTATCATCCACATAAATAGTTAGTGAACCCGAACCGTTGATATGTATATCACCTTGCTCAAGATTTAGATGACCTACTCTTATGCTTCTGTGACTATCCCCAACATTAAATGTCAACTGCCTACTTGACTCAACTTTTATTTCATCAAAGTACTTGTTATTGTACTCATGCGGATCAAGTGTAATATGAATATTGGGCCAGTTGGTTGTAACGCTTCCTTGGCTGAAGCCGAAATCAGGTGATTCAGGAAAATGTGGTAAAGGGTAGTATCTAAGTTCAGGCAGGTTCTCTTTGGCTATATCATTTAGTGGCCCGTGCGAATGGGGGACCGAAATTACGGCTCCAGGATATACGCCCGGACCAACAAATAGTGTATCCTGATTAGCTCTTACATTAGGGTTTCCACCAAAACTGAATGTGCCTGGAAATGTTGAGTTCGTTCCTATATTCCCTACAATATTTCCATTTTGAATATCGATAGTTTCCTCGGCAAATACAGCCATATCCATCACCGGCCAGCCTCCTCCGCTCGTACCATCATTAGCCATCCCAACCCGAACCGGATATTCCCGTCCGTTGAAGCGGCCGATGGCCTGCATTACAATCAGGGTGTCGTCCTGATTCTGTATTCGTAGCCTGTATTCCCCCTCCAGGTCTGCCCATGAGCTAAACGACGTACCATCGGCCGGAAAATGTATCGTGGAACCGGGAGCCGGATTGAACTCCGTATCGTCGGCATCCAGAATTTTGGCAACCGCAACCTGGGCCGCGCTCTGTGCAATGGAGCGGGCCTGACCGATACTGTACGAATCAACGTTTCGCATATCGGCGGTTAAGGAGCTGGTATTTATGGTAAGTGCATAGATCATAACTGCAAAGCTGAGGGCCATTACGAGTATTAGTGCGTATTTGCCCATGATGTTTAAGGTGCGTGTATGTTATTAGTTAAGGTGCATATTCCTCAGATAGATGTCTCTGTTTGCGTAGGCACGATAGCGGTGCGTACGCTGGCCGACTTCCATGTCGGGCCGGCTTTCGGTTTGTATCTGTACCCGCAGCAGCGCGTCGTCCACCCCGGCTACCGGCAGTAAACTGAACTGCAAATCAGCCAGACGAAGCGCGTAGTGGGTGTCGTTTGATTCCCCTGTGGTCGGGTTGTATATGGATACAAGAAGCTCGTCTCCGGATTTAAAAATCCGGACCTGCTCATTGTTCACCGTGGTGTACATGATGCTCTCATTGTCGGCGGCTTCAATACTGCGAAGCTCGCGTACGTGCTCTTGTATTACCTGCACGCCGGTA
>PXDL01000271.1 GCA_003566395.1 Balneolia bacterium
AGCACATCCGGACTGTGTGAAGCGCTGTTGGTATCGATCATTCCGGCGATGGTGAGGGTGCCGGCAAATACGCCCTCTTTTTTGAGCGCTTTGTGAAGCTGATGCGCCAGATTGCGAATGCCCGCCTTTCCAAGAGAAATAGTACCCATCTCCGGGACCGGATACAGGGCCGTGCCTCCGCCGGTAAGCAGCACCGCGCCGGCGGACTCTTTCAGGTCGGGCAGCAGATGCTGAACCGAAGCCAGCGCATTCCCCACGCTGATGCGAAATCCACGGGCAATATCTTCGGGGTCTTCATCCAGAATATGTTTCATGCGGGCATCCACCGCGTTATAAAGCAGCACCGATACCGGTCCCGTTTCCTTCCTGATCCGGTCGATAGCCGATTTTAGCGCTTCGGCATCAGAAGCATCGGCCGCGGCAACCGTGCATTCAAAACCCTCACGGCGAAACTCTTCGGCATAGCCATCCAGTTTTTTCTGCGTGCGGCTTATGAGTCCGATGTGAAAGCCTTCCCGTGCAAAGCGTCGGGCCATTGCGAGACTTAATCCGGGTCCGGCTCCGATAATTAACAGTGTCTTTTTCATAGGTGATGGGATTCAGGGTGAAGGGTGACGGCGCCCGAGTTGTACGAACGGCTCCCTAAATGTACAAAAAATAACCCGTGGTATCTGTAGGGCATGATTACCATGAAGGGCAATCATAGTAAAAGATTTACAGGCCTTCAGGACGGCCAACGGAGGGAATAAAAGCAAAACCCGCACAATTGCAACAATGTTGCAATTGTGCGGGTTTACAGCTACATTATCGCTCACTATGCCAAATGTCCATCCCAACATCTTGTTTCCTTTGATAAAACTACGGTTCCCTACGGGGTTCGGCATATCAGATTCCGGAAAAACAGGCTTTTGAATCTCATTCCGGGCATCCGCGAGGGCCTGTCTGAAGGGCATACCGCCCTGCCCGGTATGGGAATCCCTCAAGATGTACCGTCGTTTTTTCTTTTTCCAAACTTCCCACCTACCCTCCTCAATTATGATTGAAGCTGAAGGCCTCACTAAATCATTTAACGGCACTAAAGCCGTGCATAATCTGACGCTGAATATAAAGCAGGGCGAAGTGTATTGTCTGCTCGGGGCGAACGGAGCCGGAAAAACCACGACCATTCATCTTTTTCTGGATTTTCTGAAGCCCGACAGCGGAGATGCCCTCATCAACGGTATCTCCGTATTCAGCAGTCCGGTTGAAACAAAAAAAGCACTCACCTACATTCCGGAAAACCTGGCCCTTTATCCTTCGCTCACCGGAATTGAGAATCTGGCATTTTTTGCCGGTCTCGGTGGTGAAAAGCAGGATGAGGAGTTCCTTATACAATGCCTGTCCGAAGCCGGACTTCAACAAGAGGCCTGCCGTAAACGCGTATCCCGATATTCCAAAGGGATGCGGCAAAAAGTGGGTGTGGCGCTTGCTATCGCCAGAAACTCGAAGGTGCTGTTGCTTGATGAACCCACAAGCGGACTGGACCCGGCCGCAAGCAATGATTTTGCAATGTTAATGCACCGCATGATGGAACGCGGGTCCGCGATATTAATGGCGACGCACGATCTTTTCAGGGCCAAGGAAACCGGCACCCGGGCGGGAATCATGAACAAAGGTGTACTGGTAGAGGAGATCTACACGCACACGGTATCTCATTCCGATCTGGAGCAGTTGTACCTGAATCATATGAAAGGCTGACTATGAACAGAATTCCACTGATAATATGCAGACACGAGCTGAACATGCTCCGCCGCAACAAATCGGTTGTTGCAGGATCACTTCTTATTATAGCAATCCTGCTGATGTCGGTATGGACCGGCGCTCAGTATTACGGTGACCTTTCCGAGCAGCACGCGGCAGCGGAAGAAACGGCCCGGGCGCAGTGGGAAGGGCAGGAAGCTAAAAACCCGCACAGTGCCGCTCATTATGGTACCCACGCTTTTAAACCGGTAACCGTCTTGTCGGTACTCGATCCCGGCGTGGATCGCTACACCGGGGTATCGTTATTTCTGGAAGCCCATCGCCAGAATGTAACCGGATACAGTCCTGCCGAAGACCATAACACCTTGTCACGGTTTGGAGACCTCAACGCCGCCTTTATATTTTCTTTCCTGTTCCCCCTGCTTATTATTTTTACCGGCTACAGAATGATGGTGCAGGAGCGGGAAACCCGCATGTATCATTTTATGCGAAGTCTGGGGGTTACCGACCGGCAGCAGGCGGCCGGCAAGGCGCTGGCCCTTTGGGTTGTAACCGGTGTGATGTTCCTGCCTTTTATACTCGTCACTTCCGGATTTCTGATCTTTCAACAGGTCGCCCCCACCGAATGGATACGATTCACAGGTATGATGCTTACCTGGGTGCTCTATGCCGGGGTCTGTATCCATATAACCATCTGGGTTTCGTCCAGAGTCCGCAGCTCATCCAACGCGCTGGTACTGCTGCTTGGAGTTTGGATCATCAGTACCCTGGCCGCTCCCAGACTTATTACCAATGTAGCATCGGCCGTATATCCCGTACCGGACGCCATCACCCTTGAACAATACGTACAGGCAGACCTCGACAGCGGGATCGACGGCCACAACCCCTTGAACCAACATACAGCGGCCTTCCGGGATTCGGTCATGGCCGCACATAATGCCGAAAGCCCGTCGGACCTTCCGTTTAACCTGAGCGGACTGATGCTGCAGGTTAGCGAAGAGTATGAGAAACGTGTCTACGACCGGCACCGGCGCAAGGTGGACACCCTCCATGATCGACAGGTTCGTTTGTACCGGGCTGCTTCCTTTGTCTCCCCAACGCTCGTTGCCCAGCTGGCATCAATGGGATTTGCCGGAACGGACATCCATGCCCACCGTGATTTCTACGAGCAGGCCGAGGAGTACCGTTTTCAACTGATGACGGAACTGAATGAACACCTGAAAAAACACGCCGTAGGTGACGATGCCTATGGATTTACGGCAGGAAACGAGTTTTATAAACAAACCGTAAGCTACCGTTACGAAAGGCCCGAAACGATATTCTCCGGCGTTCCTCATGCCCTGCAGTTGGTGCTGCTTTCGGTCTGGTTTTTGGCAGGTCTCATCTGTCTTAGTTACCCCGGAACCGCTCACTCTGATTAAACATACCCATGTGGCACATTATAACCTATGAGTACAGGCAGTTTAAAGCCGATAAACGGTTCGCCATCGTAACCGGGCTGATCTTTATTCTTACGGCTTTCAGTCTTTATCAGGGCACCTTACGTACAGATCAGGCCCAAGAAATCAGAAATGATCGTATAGCGGCTCAGCAGGAATTTTACGAACAAAAGCATCAGGAACTCATTCGCATCAATCAGGGTGAAGACGAGCCGGAGCAGTGGTGGCGGCATCCTGGCCATCCGCTGGCATTAGGTACATTCCGCGGTTCCGGGAAGTTTGTATTTCCCGAATCACGGGCGCTTTCGGTTATTGCCGCCGGACACAGCGATATCCTGCCGGACTACGGGCGCGTTCGGCTTCACCTTACCGAAGCCGTAAATAACCATGCCCTTGAAAACCCCGTGCTTAAAGCGGCCGGGCATTTTGATTACGCTTTTTTTCTGGTCTGGCTGATTCCCCTGTTTGTGATCGCTCTTTCCTACAATATGATTTCCGCAGAAAAAGAACGTGGAACCTATACCCTGCTTCGGTCGATGCCGGTGACCTCCGGACAGATTATCCGGGCTAAAGTGATGTTCCGTTTTTTGCTCATTGCCATCGTGATAATCGCTGCGGCTGGAGCCTCATTCTTAATCCTCGGTATCCGCGCTCAACTCCCCGATCTCCTGATGCTGTTGGCCGCTATACTGAGCTATCTGGTCTTTTGGTTTGCGGTGTGTTTGCTGGTTAACCTGATCGATCTCGGCTCAGCCGCCAATGCCTTAAGTCTGGGGGGCATCTGGATTTTATTCCTGCTTGTCGTACCCGCCTTCATCAATACTCTCGCTTCATCCATGTACCCTGTTCCCTCCCGCGCAGAATGGATCGTCGAACAGCGGGCCATACAGCAACAAATCGAAGCCGATGCCGACGACATTCTGGACCGCTTCTACAGCGAACATCCAGGCGAAGTGCCTCAGGGAGAACTCCCTTTGTATTACGAGTACTGGAACACCCTTTTTATAACGGCAGCTGTTGTGCATGAAAAAGAGCAGGAAGCCTTAACAGCCTTCAAGAAACCTCAACGGCGGCAGGAAAAACTAATCGCTGCACTGCGCTTTTTATCACCACCCGTATGGCTGCAATCCCGCCTCGAACGCCTCGCCGGAACAGACGCCCAAACCCTGCGAGGACTCCACGACAACATGCACACCTTTCATCAAGAATGGAAAGCCTTTTTTATACCCATATTCCGGGAACTCCGCTTCGTGGAAGCATCTGAGTTCCAATCCATTCCGGAACCTTAATTTGTGTGTAGAATTGTGAATTACTCCCACCGTATTAAAACTGGGCTGTGGAATAATTCGAGACAATTAATACCCCATAAACAGAAAAAAACTCAACCCAAATAAAGCCGGGATCGGGGAATAGGAAATCTATCTTAATTCCTGTTCCCCACCAATAGCCGGGTAAAGCAACAATGCCTAAGACTGACCGGCAAGCTCCCGCAGCGTTTGGGCTACTTTCATCACTTTATCCCCGTTTGATGACTGCCCTGCGGCGGCTTCGGTTTGGTCGGCAAGGTCATGAAGCATGCGCTGCCGGCGGGTTCCGTTCGTTGATTCCGCACGGTCAATATCCGCACGCAGACCGTTGATGGTTCTCATATCCAGCTCCCGGTTCCGCTCAAGCTGATCAAGGTAGGCTTTGGCCAGCGAAAAGGATGCAGGCCAGTGAAACATCGGCTGCCCCTGCGGATTGAAGACATCCATCCTAACGGTATTGGAGGCGTCGATCTCATTTTGAGTTATAAAATCACTCGGAATCATCTCAAATATATCGAGTCCGCGCGCGATTTCTGAATTGACCAGCACTCCGTTGTACCAGTAAACCGACCAGCTTCCCGCTACAATCAACCGCTGATCTGTAACCGGTCCGCGGTCGTGAAAGGCTATTTCAACAGGATTGGCCGGATCGGTAAAATCGAACACATTCACCCCGCCCTGATACCATCCCTGTACCATAATATCCCGGCCGGGTACGGGAATAAGCGAGCCGTTGTGCGCCACGCAGTTTTCCTGATGCGTTTGCGGAGCCGGCATCTTGAAATAGCTCTGAAACACCATTTTGCCATC
>PXDL01000333.1 GCA_003566395.1 Balneolia bacterium
GGTATTGTATTCAAGATTAACCACTTTTTGAATCCTATACCCGGCAATTTCACTGAATTCGACGGTAAGGTTAATTTCAACCCGGACAGTCCTGAGCATAGTGAAATTGACGTTGTGGTAAAAGTTTCCAGCATTGATACCAACGTGGAGCGCCGCGACAACCATCTTCTTTCCGAAGATTTTTTCGAAGCGGAAACCTACCCGGACATGCATTTCAGAAGCACGGATATCCGCCATGTAGAAGGAGATGAATATGTTGCTCTCGGTCAGCTTACGATCAAAGACGTCACCCGTGAAATTGAGCTGCCGTTCACGTTTCTGGGAGTTACCGATCACCTGATGCAGGATGACGTTCTTGTTGCCGGACTGCACGGTACGCTTGAACTGAACCGGAATGACTTCGGTGTAGGCGTGGGCGACTGGGCATCTACCGCCGTTGTTGCTGATAAAGTATCCATCGAAATTTCGCTTCAGGTTCACAAAGACAAATAGTTTTTCATTTAAACAGTTCTCAAAAAAGCCGGTTTTCTGATCAGAACCGGCTTTTTTTATATCCGATATCCGGGAATGTTGCTGCGGCTTACGATGAACCGATGCTACTTTTACAAGCCGGACCTGCGGGTGGCGAAATTATTTGTATTTTATGGTCGCCCAATACCGTGTTTCAGATTAATCGGTATTATAAATGAGGGATGACAGGTTCTGATTCGCAATTTCAAATTCGGGCCTGATGAACAGAATTCGCAATCAGCGAACGGCAACAGTTGAACTGTCTTTAATGATAATGATGGAAGATTCTACCTTTATATGAAACAGAAAAAGAAAGAACGCAGAAAAGAGAATCAGCGTGGCTCTATGATCACGCTAATCCTATTTTTGGTGATTGTAATACTCATCGGGGCCGCCTGGTTTTTCCTTCAGGAGTTTCAGGAAACACAGCAGGAATTCTTTGAAAACGGCGAACAGGCTTTCCACGGGCTGTCGGCCGCCAGTTACACTCAGCTCACAGAAATTCTTCCCGAAGAAGTAATCATAGAAAATGAAGACAAACTCCGTGATCTTTTCCCGGCTTCGTACAGTATTCTTTCATCCGGGCAAGACATCAACAACAACGGAAACATTGAGCATGTACTTATTGAGTACCACGAAGCCGATGCCGAATTTAGCCCGGAACTCGCGGAATTCGGCTACGACCGCATCATTACCCGGCTCGAAATCCTATCTGAAGGGCCGGACGGTGAACTAACCAATCTGCTGCGCGTCCGTCCCGACGTTATGATGAATCACCTCGATCAGCAGCTTGTAGGTCAGATTCGCGCCGATTACGGCTATGCGTTCTCCATCTCGACTTTCAGCGAAGAACCCTACACCTCGGAAGTGAAGCTTATCAGACTGGCTATTCTTGATGAAACCTTTCAGCCCGTAAGCGACGACCTCACCATATACTGGAAACCTTCCGAGAACAGCTACGCTGCTACCAACGCATTCGGAGCTCCCGGCACCTTTTGATCACCCGGCAGCTTTGGGCTGTTTAATCCGAATGATGAAAACCTTATATTGAATCTTACCTTCGATTCGATATATACCAACCCGTCTATGTTTAATTCCAAATTTTTTATTATCAGCCTGATTATCGTTCTGGCTGTGCTTTCCAGGTTTCTGCCCTTCCCTCCGAATGTAGCTCCCGTGGCCGCCATAGCCCTTTTCGGCGGCGCCTATTTTTCCAATAAGGGTCTGGCTTTTTTGATTCCTATAGGGGTGATGTTGCTCAGCGACCTTATAATAGGTCTGCACAGCACATTGCTTTTCGTGTATGTTGCTTTTGCTCTCATTGTGGGAATCGGCATACTGCTGGGGAAAAAGATAAGTCCGCTTCGTATAGCAGGAGCCTCTGTGGCCGGTTCGGTGCTTTTTTACCTTCTTACCAATTTCGGAGTATGGCTGGTAAGCCCGTACTATCCGTTTACATTTGAAGGGCTAATGGCAAGTTATACCATGGCTATTCCGTTTTTCCACTACACCCTGCTTGGCGACCTTTTCTACACCACGGCCATTTTCGGGGTCTATGAAATACTGAAACGCACCGTACCATCGCTGCAAACCGCCACAGCCTGAGTTTAGATCAATTTTTTTTATAGAGCTTTACAGAGGTGGCCTCGTTTATGACGGGGCCGCTTTTTTTATAGTCCCGGCTCATCAAACGGAACGCCGGTTCCCGGCTCATGTTCTATCAGATTATTGAACTCATCCAGGTACACTGCGGCCTTCATATACTGATCCCACATGCGCCGGTAGTTTCGGATCACATCGTGCAGGCCCACCATTTCGCGGATCGGAATTTTTCCTGTACTTCCGGCTTTCAATAAGGAAGACTTGACCGTTTCATAGGAAGACTCAAGCTGTTCCCGCAACGATCGAAGTTCTGACAGTGAAAAACCCTCCTTTTCGGAATCCGCATTCTTCAGGAAAGCGACCACCAAATCCTGAAGCACTTTCACCCCTGCGTACACCTCATCATCCTTTGCAGTGAAGCGCTCTTTACCCTGCAGAGCTTCCGAGGCCAGTTCACGCGCTTCACTAAAATACTGCAACACCCGAAGCGCCTGTGGTAACACATGCTCCAGCTCCTCCGGAAATCCTCCTCTTTGTACTTTTTGGATATACTCACCGGTCTGAATGGAAAGTGATTCAACGGCATCCAAGTCTTTTTGCAGCATTTGAGCGGTCGAGGTTCTTCTAATCGCTTTTTTTGAGATAGACCTTGATTTCCGGCCGATGCGTTTAAGTTCAAAAATTAGTGCACTCACCGCCAGCGACGGAGTATTTATGATGGTGTCGTCAATATATTTCGGGCGCCCGGGCTGCAGATCGTAGCGGGTAAATCGTTTTTCCAGGGCACGTACTATCATACCCGTAAACGGCACCAAAACCAGCAGACCGGCTATTTTTATGAAGGTGTGAAAAAGAGCGATGGTAACGGCCGGAGATGCATCCGGGCCTGTAACAAAGGCCGCGAGCACCAGATACCCGCTTATAAAAGGAAGTGCAACCGGAACTTTAAGCACATTAAACAACACATGTACAACTGCCGCCCGTTTAGCATTGGATGTAGCTCCGATTACCGCAAGCAATGCCGTTGATGTTGTTCCTATATCGGCGCCTACTACCAACACTGCCGAAGCTTTTACCGAAATCAATCCGCCCGCGGCGGCCGTAATAACCACCGCAATGGCCGCCGAGGAAGACTGCATTACGGTTGTGAGTAAAATACCTGCGAGAAACAACAACAGCATTGAAGTAAAATCCGACCCTATGCGGTCGAAAGGAACCAGACTTCCGGCGTCTTCAAATGTTGTTTTAAGGATGTCGATGCCCAGAAAAAAGAGACTGAAACCGACCAGGGCCTGCCCCAGCGCCGCGCCGCGTCCGGTCCCTTTTACCATCCACAGCACCATACCCGCGGCAAGCATAGGCATGGCAAGAAGCGGCAGGTTCACCCCTACCCCGACGGTAGCTACAATCCAGCCGGTAAGGGTGGTACCTACATTACTCCCAAAGATGACGTATGCAGCCTGAAGCAGGGTAATCAGACCTGCGTTTACGAACCCGATGGTAGCGAAAATTACGGCGCTTGAGGATTGCACCACGGCGGTAATTAACACACCGCTGCAAATGCCCCGAAACGGAGTGGATGTAAATCTGGACAACAAGATACGCAAGGACTCCCCGGCCGCCACCTTCAAACCGTCCGTCAGCAGCCTCATGCCGAGAAGAAAAAGCGCCACTCCGCCGCTAAAGTATAAAATCATTACCAACACTGAATCCATCATACTTCTAATTTATAAATTTACAGCAAATCGTAGGAGAACAATTTCAGATACAACAGGCTCTGAATTCAACGCACAGCTCATATAGTAATCTCAGTTTTATATATCCTGCTCATGCTTTTCATTATATTAAGGACCTGCACTCTCGTTTCATCGAAAAATACGTAAGCACAAGGCTATGAATAAAGATCCGGAAACACCTGCAACTGAAGACCTTAGCCCCGATCAGTCCGGATTTGACCCCGGCACATATTCCGAGCGTGAGCACGAAGACATTTCCCTCGAAGACATCAAGGCCGATAATTTCAGCATGATTTCAGGTGATGAACTTCGCCTCAGCGGTCCGGATTTTTTCCACAATTACGAGCTGAGCTGGCTTGATTTCAACTTTCGTGTGCTGGATGAAGCCTTTAACGAAGCCAATCCTCTGCTTGAGCAGGCCAAGTTCATCGGTATTGTATGCAGCAACCTGGACGAGTTTTTTCAGAAAAGAGTAGGCGGACTCAAAAGACAGATCGAAGCCGGCGTAAACAACCCTTCCATCGACGGCCTCACGCCCCTGAAACAACTCGATGAAATCCGTAAGCGCGTTCTTAAAATGATCAAAATGTACAGGGGCTGTTTTTTTGATCGTATTGTTCCGGGGGCCGCCGAACACGGTATCCATTTCAAATCCTATGGGGAGCTGAAAAAGAAGGAGCGGAAAATTACCGATGAATATTTTAAAAAGCAGCTTTTCCCTATTCTAACCCCGCTAATTGTAGATCAGTCTCACCCGTTCCCGTTCATCTCGAACAAGAGCCGTTCGTTTGCGATTGAAATACAGGATAAGCAAACCGGAGAGCGTATTTTCGCCAGGGTGAAAGTACCGAATAATCGTCCGCGCTGGTTTCAGATTCAATACAATGAGAGCATCACGCTGGTAAATATTGATGAGATTATTCGGGCACATATTGGTGATCTTTTCCCCGGAGCACGGCTGGAGTCGGCCCATATTTTCAGGGTAACCCGTAATGCCGACATTAAACGTAATGAGGAGGAAGCCGACGACCTTCTTGAGATGATTGAGGATGAGTTACGTGAACGCCGTTTTGCCGAGGTCGTCCGGCTGGAAATTGATGCGGAAATGCCCAAAGAAATCGTCCACATTCTGATTGATAAAATGAGCGTGGATCCCGAGGATATTTATGAGATGCAGGGGCCCGTTGGCCTTGCCGACTGCATGGAACTAGGCAAGATCGACGGCTACGCAGCGCTTCGGTTTAAAAGCTGGAGCCCCACGCTTCATCCTTCATTCAGACATGCTGTGGAGGAACACACACCCGATGTCTTTTCCATCATTCGGAAAGGCGATATTCTGGTGCATCACCCTTATCACAGTTTTTCCAGTTCGGTTGAACGTTTTGTGAAAGAGGCCGCGGCCGACCCGAACGTGGTCGCTATAAAACAGACCCTGTACCGGAC
>PXDL01000168.1 GCA_003566395.1 Balneolia bacterium
AAAACTATATTCTCAATTTCAGTGATTACGAACTGGCCGACGACACAACACTGCTTTGTGTTAAGGTTCGCTGATTGAAGGCATTGCAAAATCGTTCTTTTGCCCGTCTTCTGCCTTGTCACAAAAATGAATTCCTCAAATAGATAGCCTATTTCATTTTTGGTGCGGCGTTGAGTACAACCAAAATTCCTGGTTTTGCAAAGCCTTCTGATTACGTTAAAAATGATGGTGTGGATGGAAATAGAAATGTTTCCGGGTGAAAGACTGCCCGGCCTTTTCCTAACCATTAGAATTTATTTAAAGCGTGTAAAAGCCCGCTGTTTTCTTTATTTTTGAAAAGCGGTACGCTATGAATCAGCAACCGGCGAACCATTCTCAGGTGGCTTTGTTTAATCAGGAATACGTACGGATTCGCAGGTTGGCTAAGTCTTCTATAAAACGTGTTTTTTTGCTGTAAATAACCAGGTTGATTACATTGTATGCGGACCCTTAAAGTGCGGGAATTTCACGCAAATTTACCGACCCAAAATCCGGCCCGACCGGGAAACTTCATCAAATACAGATCATTATGGCATTCCTGAAATCTTTATTAGTGGTGGTCATCGCGGCTATGGTTCTCTCACTCAGCGCTTGTGGAGGAGAGGAAGAACCACCTGCCGAAACGTCTGAACCTGAAGTCCGTGAACTTACAGACGAGGAAATACTCGAACGACTAAGGCAACAGCGCATAGAACGGCAGGAAACCGAAACTGAGCGGCAGGAGCGAACTCCAGAGCAGGATGAAATTGAACGGCGCGATGAAAGGGAAAGAGAGGAAAGACGCCGGCAGGAAACCGCCGAGCGTGAGCGCCGGGCAACGGCAAGCGCCGGATATTCAGATTTTCAGTCACCCGAAGGCGAGTACACCGTTCAGGTAGCTGCGCACAGAAACGAGTACATGGCCCGGCAAAGTGCCGAAATCTGGCGGGATCGCGGCTATAATTACACTTTCATCAGGCAGACCGGCGATTTCGATACCGGCGATACCTGGTTCAAAGTGTATCTGGGGCGTTACGGAAGCTTCACAGATGCCGACCGAGTTTCGTTAACAGTAAACAATGAATATCCGCGTGGTTCATGGCCGCGTCCACTGCCCGAGGGCCGTTGATGCCTTCTCGGGACTGCGGGCAATATGGTCCCGTTTTTTGTAGTTTGTCTGATAGAAACTACTTTTTTCCGGTTTACTAATCCGGTACCGGAAAAATCCGTTCAGTACAACCAAACCATGAGTAATCGGGACTACTACAGTATTCTTGGCGTCACGCCGGATGCTCCGGCTTCGGACATCCGGAAAGCCTATGTGCGTATCAGCCGGATCGTTCATCCCGACCGCTTCGATCCGGCAACTCAGCCCGAAGACTGGGAACAGGCCAACCGTATGCTGCGTGAAGTAAACGAAGCCTGGCAGACCCTGAAAGATCCCTCCAAGCGTAGTTTCTATGATATGCGGATGGGGTTTCGGTCGAATGCGGGCAGAGCCCGTGAGCCTTACACATACAAGTATGAGGCCGAACGTCCCGCTCAAAAGCAGAAATCCGAACAGGAGCCTCCCGGAGAAGACCCCACAACGGGCATCAGGCCGGGATCGAGTCCGTTCAATAAGCTTCCTGAAAATCTGCAGGAAACCTTGTTGAAGCGGGAAAAAGATATATTGCGTGATCATTACCGCGTAGATACCGATCGCCCCCATCTTCACTATCTGAAAGCGGGAATATTTCCCGTATGGCTTTCGATATTATTTTTTTCTTCTCTGGGCAGCGAATGGAGTTTGCTTGCATCGCTTATGATGCTGGTTCTTACGGTTGTCATCACCCTGTATGCTTCCGGACATATTTTCTGGTTGCTCAGGTGGCATTCCGCACCGCTTTCGTGCCGGGTGTACATCACCCCGCTTTATGTGATCGAGACTTTTCTTGACGAGGTGCGGTGGTGGCCGGTAACGGGAATTCGGGAAGCGCGCATCACCAATGAAAACGCGCGTTATGCCACAAGCAAAACGATGCTTAGCCTGGTCTATCGGGATTCAACCGCGAGGTTTGAAATTGCTCCCGTTCAGCTGGCCCGAAATTGCGTTCGAACGCTCAGGAAGTTTCAGCTTCAGGCTGAGAATGCAGTTCGCACAAACAACACTTCTTATTTCGATTCCCGGAATGAATTTGCTGAAGTTGACGGCCGGCCCTTCCCTCATAGAAAAGGGCTGCAATTTTCGACCTACGGTGTTTTGCTGCTTACAGGGTTGATGGCCTTCGGAGCCATATTTTCGTCCAACCGGGGAAACGAACCTC
Source organism: Balneolia bacterium (assembly GCA_003566395.1). Taxonomy (GTDB): domain Bacteria; phylum Bacteroidota; class Rhodothermia; order Balneolales; family Cyclonatronaceae; genus Cyclonatronum. The sequence continues at coordinate 2,325 of PXDL01000168.1, forward strand.
AGATAGGAAGCAGGCTTATTTCGCAGATGCTGCCGCTGCACGGTTCCAACATCACCTATTTTAACAAAGATCTTGCCCTGGCACCGCTGGAACTGGAGGCTACCGGTTTTCGCCATTATCTGGTAAAGATAACTCATTACGAAACCGGCACGCCCGTGAAAACTGTTTTCATACGGTCGAACCGGAAAAAGCATGTTCGCCTGCCCGACGGTGTGTACCGCATTCGCTATGCGGGCGGCTATAACTGGTACGGACCTGATGATCTTTTTGGCCCGAATGGACGGTACTTTATTGAAACCGAACCCTTCGCATTCAGCAGTGAAGGAAATCGTCTTCAGGGCTACCTGATTCGCCTCGGTGATGAATCCCGGGTGGAACGTGGTGAAGTACTGCTTACCGTGCCCGAATCTTTCTGAAGCGGCTTTGGGAGAGCCGCAGTTCATTCATCCTTTCAGACAGACTAATTTCTCCCTGAAACTGTTTAATGTGGTATGTGCATAGCCTGAATTTTCTAAATTATAGTATGAATCGTTCGAAAGTACTTTTACTGTCGGCTATAGTTCCGGCCATCCTCTTTTTTACAGCTCCGGTAAAAGCCGGCGACTTTCCCGATAATGAGCGCATGCGTCATGTGGAGCAGCTCTACACCCTCGGATTTCTGGAGGCCTTCACGATCAACACGGGGGAGAGCATTCAGGAACTCATAACCGAACTTACGGCCGATCAGAACGAGCCGGTTTACGGGCGAATCGTGCTTGATGCCTTTGATCGTGAAGATATGCAGGTCATCATAAAGCAAAGTCTTAGAAGAAGTTACCAGGAAGAGCACGCCCGGGCTTCGATCACCCACCTCAGCAAGCCGGATATTGCATCGCTGATGAAAAAGCTATACGACAGCGATACCGATTTTGATGATGAAGAGCTGCTGTCCGATTTTCAGGACTTTGCCCTTGAAGTGGAAACCAACCCTGAGGCCTGGGAGGAGAGAATCGACATCATTGCTTCAATACTCAACCGCTCCCAAACCACCCGGATTACGGTACAAACACTGGAAGACTTTTTAACCATTGTGGTGTTTGCCATCAACCAAACCAATGATGAGGATGACCGCCTAACCGACAGAGAAGTCAATGAGCTTATTATCTCTCTGAGAAATAACTTCCGGCAGTTTTTTGACAATATGATGCTGTTCATAACTCTGTACTCCACCAGAGAGGCTGAAATAGAAGTCCTCCAAAAACACGCTGATTTTCTGGAGACGGCCCACGGCAGATGGTATATCCGGGCATACAACAGTGCTGTCCTCAACAGTTTCGGTGAAATCAGCGAGAAAGTAGCCGTTGATCTGGCGGACTGGGCTTTGAGTCAGGAAGAGCAGGTTCTGGAATAAGTTCGTATTTTAAAATTCTGTGCAGACGTTTTTACTCTCGTTTCTTTAATAATCATGTTTGTATTACCATGAAACTATGACAATCGCTGTTTTTTCTCTGATCATAAGTTTAACCTTCTTCTCTACCGGGCAGGAACTGAAAACTTCGGCATATACCGCAGTTGCCGATACTGCGGATGATTTTCGTCCCGGTACGATTCATGAGGCGGTATTTTATCTGAATGAAACGCTGCCGGAGCGGGACCTCGAAAGCATACGGGAGACCGATGAAGCAAGCTTTGTAGGAAACGCCCTCACCGGGGATGGTCTCGGAAGGTGGATTATCGAAGAGTGGGAACTTTGGAAGCCGGGACGGCTGCATACGTTTTTTAACCGGAATCAGATCTCGCAACCGCTTGAAATGGCGGAGGTTATTCTTACCAGTCTGCATCGCTATTTAAACAACAGGCCCATGCACATAAATCAGCAAATGGAACAGATACGTGCGTTCTGGGAGGATCAGGAGAAAGGACTTGAGAAGGGCCGGGAGGAAAAAGACGACAACGGTGATGACCCTGACGATTCATGAAAAAGGAAGCAGCAGATTATAGCGCCTCTTTGGTGGTTGCAGGTTTACTGACCCTCTGGCTTTTGCTGCTGCTGTGGTTGTTTCCGCTCAGTGTCACATCCGTACTTTTGGGAATCGGTATCAGTGGATTGATAGTTCTCGGTGCAAGCCGGCTGACTCATCAGTTTTCAAGAACCTCGTACAGACATGTTGCTTATCTGCTTATTTTGCTGCTTGGCGGGTACCTGATACTGCAATTCCTGCCCCGGGACCGCTACGATTCCAAACCGGCTGCCGAGGTGAGGGCGGCCGTTTCCATACTGGTGCAAACGCAGCCTATCCGCCCCGATTTTCTTCAAACCACGCACGAACCACCCTTTGCGGTCATCACAGCGGCTCTTCAGAAATATAATACCGAACTTCCGGACTACTCCTGGATGATTCGTTTTGAAACCGAAGATAGCACCGATGAGACTCCATACTACCTGTTTAATATTCGCAACGATCAGGCCGGGTCAAATTACCCCGGAGTTGTGGATGCGTCGCTCAGCGGGGAATATTTCATGCTTGAAGTAGAGCAGGACGGAGCCCTGGTACTCTACAGAATTCCGCTTGATCGCACATTGAGGCCCTTCACGATAGAAGGCATACCAGACACGCCGATTGCATCCGCTGCGACGTTTCAGGCGCGGATTCATCCCCACATGCTTGATGCCGGCATTCATTCCGGATTTCAGGCGGCGTTCTACCGGCTGCTTTCAGAATTGTACTCCTGATTATTTGAGATACTAATCAAGACGAACACTATGCTACGCAAAAAAGAAACAACGAAATCACCGATGAGGGGTGAATCTGCCGGTCCCCCCGTACCTGTTACGCTGCTAACCGGTTTTCTGGGTTCGGGGAAAACGACGTTGCTGAACCGGATTCTGGAGCACGAAGATGCTTCTCGTATCGCTGTGATTCAGAACGAATTTGGCTCCATCAGTATAGATCATGAACTTGTTGTAAGAG